>VXPE01000124.1 GCA_009839745.1 Candidatus Poribacteria bacterium | reverse complement strand
CAGGAAAACCTGAAGCGGGATTTACCACACATCCCTTTTGCCGAAGACTTCTGGGGATTTGCCAACGCTGGTGCGCGATTGGCAGACCTCCACATCAACTACGAATCGCAGCTCGAATACGATAAACTCAATCCTATAGAGACACCGGGAATGCAAGTAGATTTGACTGTAGAGCGGATGAAATTCTCCAAAGACAAAACGCAGTTGAAATACAACGACTTTCTCACGTTAGAGGGCATCCCTCCGGAGGTGTTTGATTATCGGTTAGGGAATCGGTCTGCACTGGAATGGGTCGTGGATCAGTATCGTGTCAAGGTGGACAAACGGAGCGGCATCGTCAACAATCCGAATTGCGAGGAAGACCCGGAATATATACTTCGTCTCATTGGGCAGGTTATCACGGTCAGTTTAGAGACGGTGGATATTGTTGATGGATTGCCTGCATTAAAGCAGTAGGCACACGCCGTGTGCGGTAACCTGTTGACTAACATGAATTAAAACATGGAGGTAAACAATGGATCTTGAAATTGCAACCGAACTTCTCAAATCAGGAGTTGTAACAGAAATCTTCAAAAACGTCTGTGAGTTAACTGGAAAGGGGTATGACACATTAGAGGCAAAAATCGCTAACGCCTGTCACCAGTATGAGAAAAACTATAGACATCGGCACGGCGAAATCAAAGTCTCCTGTGCCGAGATGCGGAAACCAATACTGCTTGATGAGGTCTATGTGACAGTTCAGTTCTTAAATCAGCACACAGCATTACGGTATAGATCGTCCGAAGAGGTTGAACAAGCGTTCCGAGAAAGAAGTAGACTACATTTTGATTCAACCTCGGATGAACGCCAGAATGGAACACAAGCTGCCAATGACGAACAGTATCTAATGTTGCTTGGTGGTCCCGGTGTTGGAAAATCCACGTTTCTCCGAAAAGTTGGACTTGAAGCACTCAAGGGAAAGAATGGGAATTTTGAACACAAAAGTATTCCTGTCTTCCTTGAACTGAAGAGATTCACCGAGGATCAAATAGATATTGAAACACTGATTGCTTACGAGTTTGAAGTATGTGGTTATCCAGATCCAAAATTGATGACAAACGCTGCGTTGAAATCGGGTAGACTGCTGATACTCTTCGACGGGCTTGACGAGGTCCCAACTTCAAATGTTAACAATGTCATTCTTAAAATTGGGGATTTCGTCGATCAATATAGCCAAAACCGCTTTATCGCCTCTTGCCGGATAGCGGCGTACAAAGGAGGATTTAGGCGTTTTGTTGAAGTTGAGATGGCAGATTTTGATGATTCACAGATTCAGACGTATATCAAAAATTGGTTCGATTCAACACCTGATGAGTATCGTCGGCAGCTCCACGATGATATGGAAACAGCTAAGCACTGCTGGATGATGCTGAATGCAAGCGAGCATTCAGCAACCAAAGAGTTGGCACGAAATCCATTACTGCTTACGCTTCTGTGTACGGTCTACGATAGATCGCAAACTTTACCAAGAAACCGGTCAAGTCTTTATGAAAAGGCACTCAGCGTTTTTCTCGAAGAGTGGGCAGCTGAAAAATTAGTTCATCAAGGCGCGTCAATAAATCAATATTTGGATATTGCGGATGAAAAGAGGATGCTCTCTGAAATTGCGGCGAAAAATTTTGAGGCGAACCGTCTTTTTTTTAGTAAAAACGAACTCATTACACAGATTCGAGAATTCGGGGAGGGCAATGCGAATACACTGGAAACATTCAATGCTCCCAAAATTTTGGATACAATTCTTATAGATCAGGGGCTTTTCGTTGAACGCGTCAGGGGTTCCTATTCTTTCTCTCACTTGACGTTTCAGGAGTATTTAACGGCGAATTATATCGTAGGACATCCCCAATCAATCCAAGGATTAGTGACGGGGCATCTACACGATGAACATTGGCGTGAGGTATTCCTACTGACTGCTGGTTTAATGCGAGAGGCAGACGATTTGCTTGTGGCAATGGAAGTGGAAGCTTCTAAGTCGACAAACACTGATGGGCTCAAATCGCTGTTCCGATGGGCAAAACGTATTACAGACAGCACGGACAACCAATACAGTGGACTTACTAAACGAGCATTTGTGATCGATCAATACTTTTCTCTACATTGGTCTAATACAATTAAGAAAGAAGTTAAGGAGAATGTTAAATACGCCCTTCATTTCTATCGATACCTCAACCCAGACTCCTACCAAAGTCTCCACCTAGGCCCAAACCTAGGCCTTTACTTATACTTTTATCAAGACCTCCACCAAGACCTTCACCAAAATCTCTACCAAGATCTCTACCGGTATGTGGACCTTTATTTTTACCGACTTTTCTCCGCTGCGAACAGAGATCGATTTGATGAAGAGCTACGGGAACGCATAACACTTGTCAAACGTATGGAACAGATGAAAATCTTCAAAGGCGTGGATTTACAGCGAATGGTCGCACGATTCAACGAACAGCGGAAATTTATCAGGAGAGCAGGGAGAGGGGAATCTATTAAACCACCAGCAGAATCTATTCGCGACGCTTGGCTCTCTGTTTTGGGTATAACCAGCGACATGCTTGCGGTTTCAGACAAAGAATTAGAGAACTATTTTCAGTATTCCCGAGCGGTGGACCTCATCATTGCGTGCAAAGAAGCAGCTGGACGTGTTTCACCTAAAGTATGGCAGGAAATTGAAGATCGATTTTTCAATTGGGATGCAGAAAGGTTGGAAGGTTGAAAGATTAACTGGATTGTAGCACAGATGTCTTGGGTTTCACTGCGATGTCCGATACATTACGCCTCATAAAAACAGAAAGGATGTTTGAAGATTTTGACTTTTTCTTCTATACGTTCAACTTGGGGAAACACCCACACTACCGGGTTAATTAGTCAGAGAGTCGGCAATCGGGATCCCTCCTACAAAGGCAGCCAGCAGTTAGAAGGATCGGATTTCTAACACATAGTGCCCGAATACGCACCACGACCCCTCTTCCCGACAAAAACTTTACACACAATGGCGTAAGGGGAATTAGAGGTGAGAAAAGATTTAGATTAATCCTTGAGGATTTACATATAGTAACGAAATGAGGAATTCGGTTCACAGTTTGGACCCACTTCTGCCATAATACCCCCGACTCTCCGGGAAAAAAAGAGGGTCACGGGGTGAGCACTGCTCATGCTTGCTGTATTCCAATTCATACGGGCAAGCCCTAGGATATCTGAGGCGGCCTGATGCATGTCAATATCATCCTCACTCATAAGTCTTACAGGGGCAGGAATGTGTGGACCAGGATATGTCCGCCATTCAGGCATGTAACCTGTGGTAAACAGATATGTGGCTGTCTCATTCACTGTACATAGAGTCCCTCTCCTTGGTGGGTATGTTCCATACGTTAAGAGCCGAAATTGTGCCGGCATAATATTAATTAATTCCACTATTGGAATATCACGAAAACCATGGTGAAAACCTTTTTGTTCTGAGTCGTTAAATCTTGATGTCTTATGAAGCACAATACGCTGTGGATTACCACCTGTCTGTTCACTGTATTCTTGAAGAACTCGATCTGCAAGTTTGGCCGCCTGATTCTTTGTTAGATGCACATTGCGTCCCTGTTTTTCATGCCAAGGAATAGCTTCGCCACGCAGGGCAAACCCTTCGCCACGGGTTGAGAAGGCTTGTGCTAAACTTGAATAGACGAAATGTTGTTGAAGGGTTCGCAGGTGATGAAAACTAATACCCACAAAGCAGGTTTCTGGTCCGTCTGCCTTAAAACGCCATGGTATCCCACCGGCTTTGTAATAGAGAGCAACACTCATGTTCCAAGATCGTGTGGCAGCATCTTGATTAGTATCTTGATCTTCAAACAAATTACTTGTCCCAATTTGAATTGGAATTTCAAATTCCATCGTTCGAGCTTTCAATGCTCGTCTGAAATCCCGATTCAATAGATCTGACTCGGTCTCTTCTATATCATCAAATAAAAGTTGTTGTCCTTGTTCACGCGCTATATAACGTTCCTTAATAAGCCGCCGTTGCCTTGGAGTCAAAGAACTTGAAATACTCCAGCAAGTTTGAACCACCTCCTTAGGCAGACAACATATAACAATATCAGGGTGGGTATCGGCATTATCGGCTAACTCCTCTACTGCATCGGCATAAAGATCCAATACTGCCTCAAAGCGGGATGGATTATTTTTCGAGAGTGCGACTCCCAATTTATCACTACCGATTTCTATCATCCACTGTCCGCTCAAGGCAAGCGAAGCACGGAAAACAGATTCAAATCCGGGAAAATCCAGATACTGTGTAGAATCTTTAATGTCTGACGGAATCGGAGTGCCGCAACGTTCAAGCCATTCTATTCCGTTTTTTAGCAATTCGGCGTTGCCAACCAGACCGACGCGGATATCTCTTTTGCGTGCGGGACCAAAACGAAGATCAAAGGGGCCCGCTTCAGTGAGACCTATTTTCGGATCACTGAATGTGCCCGGTGAACCGAGTTCAATATTGGGTGTCGGTAATTGGGTGACTTTCATCTGAATTAACATCTGTTTCCCCTGCCAATTGTGGAATTGCTTCTGAGAATTCAGATTCCAACTGTGCTAATTGGCTTGCATCCAGTTTCTTATGCGATTCAATGCCCCATGCATTATCTCCAAAATCAGGTGCAACGGTCGCTGACAAGTTGGCTCTAATGCGGATTTGGCTTCTATCCAGTTTGTGCTTCTCGTTTGCTGAAATTATTTCCGTTTGGACATTGTCTGGACCTGTATTCAGTGCGAAAGTGCCATATTTGCCTTTCGAGAGCACCTGCGTCCAGAACACGAGATCGTTATGGATGACCTTATTATAGTCCCGACTCTGTCGCTTTGTAGAAAACCTGTTAACTAAATCCCCTGACAAAAGTGCTGCTTTCCCGTTAGTAGTAAAAACATAACTTGGAAGCAACACAAGCGTCCATACATCGCCAAAGCGTTCAAATCGAAACCAAAAAGACTTATGCTCCCAGTAACGATTTCTTTTTTTTACAACCGTTCGGGTTGCCTGACGTGAACGTGCTTGGTATCTGATTCTTCGAGGTCCCTCGTCAGTTCGAGGAAAATATGCGCGCATACGGTCTTTATCCACCCAGAGCCCTTGTGCTTCAAGGTGTCTATAGAAACATTCATTAATCAGCCAGATGAGGCGTTGCTCGCCGTAATTATTAGTAAACTCCTCAATCATCATCTTTCCAATATCGTTTGGGTCAATTACAGCATAGAGCGGATTAGCGGATGTTGAAAGATTATGGAAAGTAAAAAGTTGTCCACTATAAGGCATGAATGGCGGTAACCAATCCGCTCCCGTTTTTTCCCAGACTTCCTTTGCTTTGTGCATATCGGTCCCAGCATGCCAAATGACATCAGGAAGACTGACAACCTCAAGGAGATTGCTTGCATAGCGAGTGAAATGACGAGCACTGGAGGCAGTTTTGGTAACCTCATCAGCAACCTCTGGGCGACGGGAGATTGTTATCTCGAAAGCCGTATTGTTTTCAATAGGTCCAAAGCTCACTGCATTTTCATTTTTCTCGCTTTCCTGCCATACATCCGCTAGCCCTGAGCCGGCCTTCTCCATCTCTTCTGCACCATAGAACAAGTCTGCCACAACAGGGTTCCGATAGCCTCTAATGCCGCGTGCTCCCTTTTTGATTTCTGTTTCAAACGCGTCTTTTATCTCCTTTTGAGGTGTATCTATCACTTGGTCTATTACATCTCCAACCAATCCCCCTGGGTTGCGTACACGAATATGGGTTTCCTCAATCTCCATCACGATTGGTTCGTCCGTCTCGTAGTCCCGGTGGACAAGAGCATTGACAACCATTTCCCTCAAGGCATCTGGCGGATAAGGATAGACAGATCTCGAGTGCCTTCCTTCTTTTAAAAGGAATGATCGATTGACGCGAGAGAGCAAGATATAGATCTCTTCAAGCTGCCCCCAAAGGTTGCCCTCAATTACTTGCTCTATTACTTCTTCATCCAACTCGGCATCATCATCAGAAACATCGAGAACACTTCCAAGCCACTCTGGACTCCCTTTTAAACGCGCGACGACTTGAGCAGGTTGGATATGATGCTGTGGGATATCAGCAAAGAGTAGGTAACCTCCTACAGTTGGGAAAATGTTTCCTTCTTCTGTACGTGAAGCAAGTTCTTGATCGCACAACAATTGAGTAATCCAATCATCGTTCGTAGTTGGTGGAACGGGGATACCCATTTTTTCGCAGTATTGCGAAAGTCGAAACCTCATAGTGGGCCAGTCAAAATCGTCCAAACTTGATTCTTTGATAGGTTGCAAATCGTAGGAACGGACAACAGATTCTTCTGACTGCATTGTTGCTCGAACATGAGTAGAATCAATTTGTTGATCAATAACATAATCTGTCAATTTATCCATCACGCTGTCAAATCCATCAATGGGAACAACATGAAACGCTCTTTGAGTCTCACCAGCAAGTTCGTGTACGAACGGAGCCAAAGTGTCAGGACTTTCTTCTTTATAATCAAGCGCACACCAATAAATTCCATTTCGGTAATTTTCTGCTGCCGCAGCGTTATTGATGAGAAGATGTCTCATTACAGAAGGTTCCACGCCTCGATATCCTATAACAACCAAAGGATGGTCCCTCAAAAATGGTATCAGCCTTGAAACAAGGGCTTCATCTAGATGCGCTGTTTCCGTTAAAGTGTTTTTGTCATTGTAATTTTCAACGGAACCATGCAAATAAACAATTTGCGGATACCGCGGACTGGTTGATAACTTTGTATAGTCGGATGCCGTTTGAATGACATCAACATGGTGAAGACGACGATTTATTTTCCGCAAGTCCGGCAAAATTCTGTCAAAATTCGTTGTGAGTACGGTGCGAACGAGTTTCCGTGCCATAAGTTCTGCCATGTTCTTATATCCTCCGCTCGTTTGCACTTGTGTATTTAAAATTTCAAGAAGAAATGCTCGTCGCACTTCGCGCGGTTGAAGAATATTTTCTATAGTGGCGGGATAGTTATCTGCTCGCTGCCTATCTTTTCGATACCAATTATGGTTTTCTAACCACCGGTACCAGTCACTACGTCGAATGCGGGGATCCTCAGGAGAACGACTGTTTTCCCTACAATATCCCCACCTTGCGATTCTTTCAACCATTTCCCCAGCAAGCGGGATACCGGAACTAAGGGAAGCACCAGCACCAAGCAGGAAAATGGGATCAAGATCCTGTGCAAAAAGCGAACGTAAATGTCCAATAGTTGCTATTTGAAGTGCCAAAATGCTGTCCTCTCAGGTTATTGTGATAAATGCTCCAACTGTAAACATTCTGCCCCGATGGGTTTTGAAGGTCCATACCAACTTGCTTGTCTATAAACTAACCATTCTTAAATCAAGTATAGCATTAATCTGTGAGTGTGTCAAGTTCAAGAAGTCATCAATTCAGAGCCATTTAGTTTTAGGTTTTTTGGCAGATTTTTTTCACAATCGTTAATACTTTTCGGATAAGCAGATGTTGCGTGATTTTTCACGCAACATCTGCTATACTTCACCGTAAAAAATAGCACATTTTTTTAGGTGAATCATGACAAGAACATCTTCCTGCCACTTACTTGATATGTTAGCAACACTGCCAGATCCACGCAAGCAAAAAGGCAAACGCCATCCCTTGCGATCCATCTTAGGCCTCATCGTCGTCGGACTCATGTGTGGTCAGGGCAGCTACACGGCGATCGCAGCTTGGGCACGCAGGCACCCGTCCCTAACAAAAGCCTTAGGGTTCACACACCCGATATCGCCTTGTGCTGCGACGTTTCATAACCTCCTGAAGCGTCTGAATCCGGTGCGTTTAGAGCAATCCTAACGCAATGGGTCTCTCGGGTGTTTCAAGCGACACCTGAGTTGAAGAGCCGCCTGACAGCCGTTGCGATAGACGGGAAAAGTTTACGAGGCAGCGGCACCCGAGACACCCAACAGACGCATCTACTCGCAGCTGTCTCGCATGAGTTAGGGATTCCTCTCGCAGAATGCGCTGTGAGTGAAAAGACTAATGAAGTGCCGGTCTCTACGGAACTCTTGAAAATGTTTGATGTCGCTGGAAAGGTCATCACGACGGATGCGCTTTTGACGCAACGTCGGTTTTGCCAAAGCATCATCGACCATCACGGCGACTATGTGCTACCGGTGAAAGCGAATCAGAAACAGGTCTTTGATGACATCAAAGACCTGTTTCAACCTTTTTCCGAAAACGACCCACAAGCCATTGAAGAGAGAAGGTTTCAAACACTCCATACCCAAGCCAACGCACATCTTGATGAACATACCACTCAGTAAAAAAAACGCGGCATCCTCACGACCCGAACCCTTCGAGCCAGCACACTTCTCAACGAACATCTCAACTGGCCAGGACTCGCACAGGTCTATGAATACCAGACGCACCGAAAACATCTCGCAACAGGCGAAATCACACACGACACACAATATGGCATCACGAGTCTAACGTCAGAGAAAGCCACCGCTAAAGACCTCCTCACACTTCGAAGGGGACATTGGACCATAGAGAACAAACTCCATTGGACACGAGACGTCGTTTTCCGAGAAGATGCCTCACAGGTCCGAACCGCAGCAATACCCCAAATCATGGCAGCTTTACGCAATACAGTCCTTTCTGTTTTCCGGTTCAATGGCTATACAAAGATCACGCAAACTCTGCGATGCTTCGCAGAAAAACCTAAACTCGCAGTTAAACTCATTCAATGAACATTCTTAAAACTAAATGGCTCTGGTCATCAATTCCCCGTCAATTTGAAAATTGAAGTGAGTTATGTTATACTCTCTAAAGTAATGGCATATTTTGAAGGGAATCCATAAATTTTCGGAGTGGAGATATTCAGTGACGACGCTCTATTTGAAAGGCTTCATAAGAGATGCGACATATACACCACATCTTAACCCAGAGAAATTTGAAGCGTATGATATAAACCAATTTGATGTAAATCAAGCGCAGGCATCCGGACTCATTGATTTGGGAACATCAGGAAATAATCTGGCTTTTTCAAAATGGGTTTCGCCGAAACGGACCCGCTCTTACCCTTTTGCCCGGATTTATAACACGTTCCATTTCAACACAAAAAAGGTAACAATTATTCCGATTATCAAAGATGAGGGGGCAGGCACGCAGAATAATGACCGAATTAACTTCATCACATTTTCATGGATGAATCTCTTGAACATCTATATTATCTTAGCGTGGTATGAAGATGCGGAGAGAAAACCAAACACAACTGACCGAATTACCGATCAGACGCTGAATGTTGAGAGTGTCCGTGAAAAATTGTTTGAGGTGAGTCGGTATCAAATGACTGCGTTACATTGGAACACAACACACTTTGAGAGAGATTTTGAGGCAACTTACCTGAATGCAGTTGATGGATACAAGAAAATATCCCGGGAGAGAAACGTCGCCGTTCACAGTCCAAAAAACCACCTACAGACTCTTGAAAAATTTAAAGCGAATGGTCATTTTAGTTTAGCATCTTTTAAAGAGGCAAGTCTCCCACGCTCCTACGAAGCTGCCTATAGAGAATCCGTAACAACGCACATCTTAGAATCTCTTGAAGAAAATACCAAAGGCGTTTTCGACATTTCAAACTATCTTGGGGGACAATATTATTTAACCGCTGATGAAGTTTACTGGGAGAACAATCAGTTAGTCATACAAGAATCTAAAAACAGTAGCAGAGGGAAACTTCCGGCTGAAGATGACATCAAGGACGGACTGTTCAAACTGATTCTTTTTGCGAATATGGAAGAAGTGGCAATTGATGAAAGAACAAATATCCAGTTTACCACCCGATTGAAACTAACAGGTGACCTCATTGGTAACCTGCTTCTACCCTGCGCTACAGAGGATGTGTTTAATTTTTCTGCAGCAAATCGTTTGACGCAAACACATCAAAAAAGACTCATTTTGCTTAACCAAGAAGCAAGTCAAAATAACAGATTACAAATATGGATAACGGGTCGCCATGCGTAAATTAGCCAAAAGCCCACTGCGATATCCAGGAGGGAAATCGAGAGCACTCAAACAGATTTTGCCGCGGATTCCGGTGAATATATCGGAATTTCGAGAGCCTTTTGTGGGTGGGGGATCCGTCTTCTTTGCGATCCGAAGCCTTTTCCAAGATCGTATCAAATCCTATTGGATTAACGATCTTAACTATGACCTCTACTGCTTTTGGAAACAGGCAAGAGATCATGGGATCAGTTTAGTTGACGCACTCATAGAAAAACGCTCAACCGCTACAGATGGACGCGCTCTGTTTGAAGAACTAACAGAGGCAAAGGATAAACTAAGCCACAACCGAGAATTACTCTGCGAGTTTCAACGCGCCGTGCGCTTCTTCGTGCTCAACCGAATTACCTTTTCTGGCACGGTGGATTCCGGCGGATATTCGCAATCTGCCTATGAGAAGCGTTTCACGGATTCATCCATTGAACGTGTGAAAAACATTTGTCCTTATCTCTCCGGTGTCAAAATTACGAATGGAGATTATACCGAGGCACTTTTTCAAGATGGCGACCCCGATGTATTTATTTTTCTCGATCCGCCCTATTGGAAGGCAACTGAATCGAAATTATACGGGGTGAGAGGTGCACTGCATACGGCTTTCGACCATGTGCAATTCGCTGAGAACATGAGGGAGTGCCCACACAAATGGTTGATCACTTATGACGACTCGCCTGTCATCAGGAACCTTTTCGATTTTGCTGAGATTCAGGAATGGACGCTTCAATACGGGATGAATAATTACCGGCAAGGAAGTGCAGCAAAAGGAAGAGAGTTGTTTATCAAAAATTACTGAGTTGAGAGGAATGGCGATATGGAGTGGAAAGATGCGCTGCTGGACATCGTAAAGGATTCAGGTTCACGGATCCGGTTTGGGGAACCGCTCGCAAAGCATACCTACTTCGGCATCGGTGGCGAAGTGACCGCTTACATCGAAGTTAGCACGGTAAGCCAATTAGCAGCATGGGCACGTTTTCATGGGCAGTGGGAGGTTCCAGTCGCGATTATCGGTCGCGGCTCAAATCTGCTGGTGAGCGATACCGGCTTCAACGGCATCGGTATCAGGTTAATCGGGGAGTTGGCGAAACTACAGGTCGATGGGAACGTCGTTTCGGTCGGCGCAGGTCTTTCGCTGCCGAGACTCTCAAAGGTGATGTCTCGAGGTGGTCTGAGTGGTGTGGAATTTGCGCTCGGTATCCCCGGTTCCGTCGGCGGTGCCTTGATTATGAACGCTGGCGCATGGGGAAGTAGTTTCGGAGATGTCGTCACAGATGTCACGGTCATGGATGATACGGGTGAACTTGTCCCGTTAACCCACGCCGAAGCAGAATTTGAATACCGACGCAGCGGCTTGGACGCTTATTTTTGCGTCATAGGTGCGACGCTGAGACTCGAACCCGGAGACGCCGATACAATCACGACGCGGATGCAAGCGTTTTACAAGCAGAAAGTCGAAACGCAACCCTTCGCCGAAGAGAATGCCGGATGTATGTTCAAAAATCCGCCCGGCGATTCTGCGGGACGCTTGATCGACATCAGCGGTCTGAAAGGTCATCGTATCGGGGGTGCGGAGGTGTCCACGGTCCACGGCAATTTTATTCTCAATATCGACAACGCGACAGCAGCTGATGTGCTGGCGTTAGTCGCCTACATCCAAGAACAAGTGCGCGAGAAGACAGGGATCTCCCTCCACACCGAGGTAAAACGATTGGGATTCGACACTAAGGTCGGATAAGCGTGCCGTCCATTCGTCGCACGGGTGCCCACCCCCCGTTGAGTGGATGCTCTGGAAACGGGAAGCGTGCTGCGAGTTCTTCATCTACATCAATACCGAGACCCGGTGCCTCATTTACCCAAAAACAGCCATCCCGAATTTCAGGACACCCCGGGAAGACCTCTTTGGTGTTTTCGCCAAAGACATGCTGCTCCTGAATACCGAAGTTATAGCATGCGAGATCCAGCGCAACGTTGGCGGCATGCCCAACAGGAGAAACATCTCCAGGACCGTGCCATGCCGTGCGGATACCGAAGAATTCACAGAACGCGGCGAGTTTACGCGCAGGACTGATACCCCCGATTTGTGAGATATGCACCCGGATAAAGTCGATAAGCCGATCCTTGATAAGGTGAACGTATTCATTCGGGTTGTTGAACAATTCCCCCATCGCAATCGGGATACTCGTCTGTTGACGCATGAGTTGGAAATAATCAACGTCTTCAGGCGCAAACGGGTCTTCAAGGAAAAAGAGGTTATACGGTTCCAGTCCTTTCGCGAGATTAATCGCTTGGATGGGCGGGATGCGTTCATGCACATCGTGAAGGAGTTCTACCTCCTCGCCGAGATGTGTCCGTAAATGCTCGAAGAGTTTGATGACGGTATTGACATAAGGTGTCGGTTCAAAAGCGGGTGAACTTCGTCTCCCAGCACCTGCCCCATACGTCGAATATCCCGGTATTGCCACCTGTGCGCGGACATAGCGATAGCCCTGCTCCATATAACGGCGGATGTTTTCCTCCACCTCCTCAAAAGTGCCACCGCCTGCGTGTGCATAAAGTGTCGCCGCTTCTCGGCATTTACCGCCAAGCAATTGGTAGACAGGCATGTTGGCACGCTTGCCCATGATGTCCCATAAGGCGATGTCTACACCGCTGAGAGCGTTGTTCAGCACTGGACCATTCCGCCAATAGGAGCTGACGAAACTGGTCTGGAAGATGTCCTCTATGTTCGTCGGATCTTTTCCGATGAGAAAGGGCTTGAGATATTCATCGACGGCGGTTGCTACAGCGAGCGGACGCTGTGTAAACGTCGCACACCCGATCCCGTATAAACCGGGTTCACTCGTTTCAATCTTAACAACGACAAGCCGAGTACCATTCGGTGCCGTCAAAATCGTTTTTACATCCGTAATCTTCATTTTTTAATTTTACCTTGCGGTTCGGCTTTTAATTTTACCTTGCGGTTCG
The DNA here is from genome assembly GCA_009839745.1 of Candidatus Poribacteria bacterium. Lineage (NCBI taxonomy): Bacteria > Candidatus Poribacteria > Candidatus Poribacteria bacterium. The sequence goes on along the minus strand of VXPE01000124.1, from coordinate 44,581 downwards.
GTCAGGTAAGTTGCGCAGATGACGTGCTTCCGCGTAGATCCGCCTACGCCGATGTTGCAGGCTACAATCTGGGTGCTATAAAAATAAAGTATATCAAAGGGGATGTGCCGTGTCAAAGGAATTTGTCTACCTCTACTCTTTCGATAAAACAAGATTCTGGTAGGTATCAACAACGGCGAAGAAATCTGGGGGGACTACTGTTGTCGCGCTAAATTCTGTGACAATCGCGGGACCTGCGATTCGATTGCCAGGACGCAACGCCTCACGGCGGTAGAAATTGGTTGGGAGCACCTCACCTTCAAAGATAACAGGATTTTGGACCGTAAATGCTTCAGCGGCATCAGCATCAGCGATCGGAACTGATGCGATGGGCGGTTTGTCGGTCTCTCCAGTGGCTGTAAGTCGAAGGTTCACCACCTCCACTGGGGCATCGGTCCGGGCATAACCAAAACGCACCTCATGCGTAGCGTGAAATTTCGCAACAAGGGTTTCCACTATTTCGTTTGAAGACGTATGTTCCGTCAACCCCCCATATCCCCCCTTATCAGGGGGGCAGGCGATATTCAACTCATAAGACTGTCCCTGATACCGCATATCGAGCGAACGGTCAATTTTAAGTTGGTGCGGCGCGAATCCCTCAATCTCCATCTCATTTTCTGCGCGGGTCAGGAGTGTGCCAAAACCGGTGTTCAATGCTTTAACAAGATTTTCGCTACCTTCACTGTTCTTTTCAAACTGCCATAGCACTGTCCGTGAGTAATCTTTAACGACATCTGCGAAGAGCATCCCGTAAGCGGAGAGCAAACCGCCATTTGGTGGAATCAGCACGGTCTCGATACCGAGATTCTCCGCCATAAATGCAGCATGCAAACCGCCCGCCCCCCCGAAGGAGACGAGTGTGAAATCGCGCGTATCAAACCCACGTTCCACAGAAATGACTTTGATGGCGCGTTCCATCGCGGCGTTAGCGACCTTCAGGATGCCATCCGCCGCTTGTAGGAGTGGAACGCCAAGACGCTTTGCAAATTCTTCAATGTGTGTGCGGGTCTTATCGGCATCAAGGGACATCGCACCGCCTAAGAACTGGGCCGCGGCGATACGTCCTAAGTAAAGGTTTGCATCGGTTACTGTCACATCTGTCCCATTGTTTCCGTAACATATCGGACCTGGATCTGCGCCGGCACTTTCCGGTCCCACGCGTAGTGCACCGCCTGCATCCACAGTCGCAATAGAACCGCCCCCGGCACCGACAGTGTTAATATCAATCAGTGGCACTTTGATCGGGAGTCCACTAATCGTGCTCTCGGTCGTGAGGGAAATACCGCTATTGCAGAGACTCACATCCGTTGAAGTGCCCCCCATATCAAATGTGATGATTTGGTCGTAGCCAGCAGCCTTGGCGACTTGATACGCACCAATAACACCACCGGCGGGCCCGGACAGGACCGTGCGGATCCCCGCGGATTCACGGCTGTATCGCAAGTTTTCAGCTTGCAAGCTACGCTGAAAAATCTTGGCTGAAATACAACCGCCATTAGAAAGCATCAAACGGAAAGGTTTTTTAATTTTTCCTTGCGGATAAGTATCGGCACTCTGTTTCTCAACGTTTTTCGTGTTCGAGCCGCCCTCCATTGGCGCAAGCCGCGTGTGGGCTTGCGGGACAATACAGGCTACGGTTTCGCTAAAACTGCGCAGCAAGTCAGAATCGATCAGCGTAGAGAGATGCCGTTCCAAAGTGGGACGGATATACGCGTTCGCTACAGTGGTGCTGAACCGCGCATACTCTCGATATTCCGGCAAGACCTCGTGTGAACAGGAGACGGGTATACCGAGTCGTGAAAGATAGTTCGCAACAATCTGTTCGTTGTGTGGGTTGACGTAGGCAAAGAGGAAACAGACGGCGATGGCATCGAGTTCTAATGCGGAGAGTTCAGACGTGAGAGCTTCTAAATCGCTGGGTTCAATCTCGGTCTGGATTTCACCCGTGTGCAGTGTGCGTTCCGATATACCGAAGCGTCTATCGGCAGGGACAAGCGGCGCGGGTCGTTCCACGCAGAAATCATAGAGGTCCGGACGTGCCTGTCTCCCTATCTCTAAAATGTCCTCAAAATCCTTCGTCGTGACGAGGGCAATACGCGCCCCCCTGCGCTCAAGAAGTGCGTTCGTTGCGACTGTTGATCCGTGGACAATATCCGGCTTCCGTTCAGTATCGGTGTCGTGCTGATGCAAGATTTCACTCACACCTTGTATGACGGCGAGGGCGGGATTCTGCGGCGTGGACAGGACTTTGTGTGTGAACAGATCGCCATTAACACGCATCACAATGTCCGTGAAGGTGCCACCCGTATCAACCCCAATATTTTTAACTATCAAATCTGGTCGATGCTCCATTTTATTTAACCACATTCTGGGGTGTGCCTTGCAGAAAAGCGATGATATTGTCCACCGCGCCCTCATTAAGAAGTTCAACACCCTCAGGGGTCATGTCCGCACAATGTGGGGTCAAAATTACCTGCTCACATTCCAAAAGCGGGTGGTTCGCAGGGGGTGGTTCCTGATCATAGACATCAATAGCGGCACCCCCGAGGTGTCCACCGTTCAACGCAACAACCAACGCGTCTGTATCAATAACGCCGCCACGTGCGACGTTGATAAGGAGCGCGCCCTGTTTCATCAAACCGAGTTCACGTTCCCCAATGAGATGGTGGCTCTCCTCTGTCAGCCTGACGTGCAGACTCACAACATCGGCAGTCTGGAGCAGTTCATCCAGAGAAACAAACTGAACGCCTAATTCTTCAGCGCGTGCCGCTGAAGGGTGATACGTCCAGGCGATAACGTTCATCCCAACTGCGGTGCCGAGGCGTGCCATCTCTGCTCCGATATGCCCAGTGCCTATAATTCCCAAGGTCTTTCCTTGAAGATAGACGTTGTCCATCCGGGGCCATTCACCTGCCTTCATAGACGCCGTGAGGAATGCCGATCGTTTGGCGAGGGCGAACATCAGCCCAAACCCGTGTTCCGCTACAACCGGGGCGGTGCGTCCGGGTTGATTGCAAACGGTAATTCCACGCTTTTTCGCTTCATCAAGCCCAATCATATCAGTGCCGATGGAGCAGAGCGAAATCAATTTGAGTTTGGGAAGTTGGCAGAGAATTTCCGCGGGCCACTTGACAATGCCGCGTGAATTGATGAGAATATCTGCATCTTCAGCACGGCGAATTTTCTCTTCGGGGGTTTCAGGTCGGTCGGTATAAAGAACGACATCGCCATACGGTTCGAGACGTTCCAGATGTGGTGAACCTTGGATTTGCGGTGGTGAATCACCGGGAACAACGATCTTAAGCTTGTTCACAATTCATTCCTTTTTCTAAAAACACTGACGGTATAGTGCGACGATCTCTTCAACCGTAGCCTGTCGTGGATTGTTAGCAGGACTTCCACTCGCAATCGCGTCCGCTGCCATCTGTTCAATGACCGCCTCGAACTTCTCCCTCTCAATGCCGATTCCACCGAGTCGTGGCATCTGAATATCAGTGACAAGCCGTTCCACAGCGTCAATCGCTGCGTCCGCTTGCTGCATCGGAGACAATCCATCGATCGGCTCACCCATGGCAAACGCAATATCGGCAAAGCGGGCAGGGGCACCGACGACGCTAAATGCCATCACATCCCGTAACAATACCGAATTTGACAATCCGTGATGGATGTGGAAATACGCACCGATGGGGCGCGACATCCCGTGAACTAAAGCCACAGAGGCATTGCTGAACGCCATTCCTGCGATAGACGCCCCGATCATCATATCCGTGCGGGCGGGGATGTTTTCACCGTCTGCCCATGCCTGCCGCAACGAACCCGAAATCATATCAACTGCCTTCAAGGCGAGGGCATCGGTTATCGGTTGGGCGCGTTTGGAAATGTATGCCTCTATTGCGTGCGTCAAGGCATCCACACCGACTGCCGCGGTCAGGTGCGGTGGGGTTGTCAGGGATAGCATCGGATCCACAAGGGCAACAGATGCCAACAGACACGGGCTACTCAGCATCATCTTGACATTCCGCTCAGTATCGGTGATGACAGTAACTTTGGAGACTTCACTGCCTGTTCCGCCTGTGGTCGGTATCGCGATGAGAGGGGCACCCGGATTCGGGATCTTGTCCACCCCCATGTAATCGGCGAAGTCCCCGTCGTTCGTCAACTTCATAGCGATGCCTTTTCCGCAGTCGATCGCACTTCCGCCACCGATGCTTACAATGACATCACAGACTTCATCAGCATATTGCTTTAAGCCATCTTGCACGTTCTGTAAAGTTGGATCGGGTGTTACATCGGAGAAGCATGTGCTACTTATACCAGCAGCACGTAAATTTTGTGCGATCTTGTCGGCGTATCCGATCTTAGCGATACCCGGATCCGTCACGATGAGTGCATTCGTCGCGCCGAGGTGCTTCGCCTGTTCGCCAACGTTCTCGGACGCGCCTGCGCCTGTAATTATTGTGGATGGAAGCATTAATGTCGCAGACAATTTTTAATTCCCTATAATGATTTATTATTCGGTTGGGTATAGCAGGATTAAAGCAGTCCAAGACGTTGAAGGTCTGTCTCAGTCCATCGCGCCTGCTCCTCAATGATAACTTTTAGCGTACCAACAGCGCCTGTATGTGTGAACAAGATTCAGAAGAATCTTTCTTTTCATGCTGCAAGAGCGAATCAAGATTGATTTCTTCTCCTTGCTCCAATAGATATTCAACAAGCAGCTCAACTGTGTCTTGAAGATTCTTTAAAGCCTCTCTTTGAGTATACCCCCAACTGGCTGCACCTTTATGCTCTAATGCTGGAATATATGCCCGCCAGACAGCGTTTTCATCTGGCTCATCGGGCCATTTGTCCTTTTCTAAGACAACCTGAAATGAGTATGTTTTCATGCGTTGCTCCTTAGTGGTTACCCATGCCATTCAAAAATTCCTCAATGTTTTTAGGGTATTTGTCTTGTAAGTCAATTTCACTCAATTCCTTACTGCAATGCGATCACTAATGCCGGAAATGGCGCACACCTGTCAGGACCATTGCCATGCCGTAGGCATCAGCCGTTTCAATCACAGGTGCATCATTGACAGAGCCGCCGGGCTGAATGATCGCACTGATGCCCGCCTCACCGGCGATTTCAACACCATCGGGGAATGGGAAGTAGGCATCCGAGGCTAACACCGCCCCTTTCGCCTTTTCACCCGCCTTCCGGATAGCGATGATGGCGGCATCGACTCGGCTCATCTGTCCTGCGCCGATACCGACACTTTGTGTACCATTGGCAAGGAGGATGCAATTCGATTTGACATGTTTGCACGCCTTCCACGCGAAAAGGAGGGATTCTATCTCTGCTGCCGTTGGCGCACGAGAGGTTGCGACCTCTAAATCGTTAGCATCTAAGGCATGGACATCCTGGTCTTGGACCAGCACACCTCCCGTAATGTTGCGAATCTGCAAGACAGGTTCCGGCGCCGAGAGCGATCCGGCTTCAAGAATCGGGCGACGTTTGACACGAGACAATGCTCGGAGTGCTTTTTCGGTATAACTCGGTGCGATAATTGCGTCAATTTTCACACCCGCATTCGCGGCTTCGCGGATAATGTTTGCGGTTTGGAGTGTCACCTTCCGATTTAATCCGACAATCGAACCGAAGGCAGAGGTCCGATCACATTCCAAGGCGTGCGTGAAGGCATCTTGCAGAGTGCCCGCCGTCGCCAATCCACACGGGTTATTGTGTTTAATAATCGCACACGCAGGGGTCTCAAAGTCCTTGACGATCTCTAAGGCGGCTTCTAAATCGAGGAGGTTATTGAAGGAGAGTGGCTGTCCACTGCGTTGGTTCGCCCACGCGGCACATCCGCCTGGACTGACTTCAGTTTTGTAGAAAGCGGCACGCTGATGTGGATTTTCGCCGTAGCGGAGCGTGCGTTCCTTCTTGAAACGGAGGGTCAGGTTATCAGCGAATTCGTCTGGTTCGGAACCCTCTATCTGATTAACCCCCCTATCCCCCCTTATCAGGGGGGAAGTATCATTGGTGAGATAGGCGGCAATTGCGGTATCATAGTGTGCGGTATGGGCAAAGGCTGCTTTTGCCAGTTCAAACCGCCGCGCCTCCGAAAGGCAGCCATCGTTTTCATCCAAATCGACGATAATTTGGGAGTACTGACTCGCCTCTGTGAGGACGGCAACGTGCCCGTAGTTCTTCGCTGCGGCACGGATCATCGTCGGCCCCCCGATGTCGATGTTCTCAATCGCTTCAGGGAGCGTCACGTCGGGCTTGGCAACGGTTGCCTCGAACGGATACAAATTGCAAATTACCATGTCAATGGCGGTAATGCCGTGTGCCGTCGCTTGGGCAGTGTGTTCAGCGTTATCCCAATCCGCCAGGAGTCCACCATGAATTTTGGGGTGGAGCGTTTTGACTCTACCCTCAAGCATTTCAGGAAAGCCGGTATAGTCAGAAACATCAAGAATTTCAATCCCCGCATCTCGCAGGTGTCTGGCTGTGCCACCCGTAGAGAGAATTTCCACACCCCGTTGCGATAGGGCATTGGCTATCTCTAAAAGGTTTGTTTTGTCGTAGACGCTGATTAAAGCGCGTTCTATTTTTTTCATCTTTTTTCCTCAAACCACATATCTTGGGAATCCAAACCCATCATTTGCGACGTGGCTTCGCGCGGGAATCTGCGAGCGGTTGGGTATAATCAGGTCCATTTCCGATGTATTCTCAATGATAGTGCCGTCGCCGATGCGCACCTCATCTCCTATATAGATTCTTCCCGGATGCTCCGCCGCGCCTCGGATCGTCCCGATAACGACTGATGAACCGATGCGACACCGTTGTTCGATTTCAACAAATCCATAAATTTCGGTATTCGTTCCCACAGTGGAATAGTCAGAAACCTGAACAGGTCCGAGCAGGCTCGTGTCCGTGCCGATTTCAACAAAATCACCGATGACGGGATGCCGTTGTTTCACTTTGACACTCAATCCACCGAACGTGCTGGGATAGATAACGCACCCCGAACCGATGATGCCCGTCTGTCCGGTCGTTACACCGCGATGCGGGTGTTCCAAGAAATTGGCATCACCTATCTGGGTTTCTGGGTGTAAATCGGCTTGATAGTAGCGTCCACCGAGCTCCGAGATGGCGCGCGGCAACAACGGTACCGGGATTCTGTGAATGTTTGGACCCTCCTCAAGGTCATCGCTCCGTGTTAAAGCGTGTGCGACATCGTGGTAAAAAAGCACACGCCACCCCGGATACGTACTCCCTACCAACTGGAGTTGATAATCCAAAACAGATGCAAGATTCAAACTTCCCAGAAAGTCTTGGTAGGGCTCAAAGGTGCGTTCCTGAATTGCGGTGTCAATTTGCGAACGAAAATCAAGCGCGGCGAGTTTCTCGCGCGAGATACCCGTGTGGAGAAGATAAGCATCCCAGACAGCGGGATCTTTAAGAGAGGCGAAGCGATTCCAGAGGGCGCGACTCTTGAGACGTGGCAGTTCCCAGAGGAGCGAAAAAGCCGTTTCAAGCGCAGCACCGAGACGGGTTTCGTCCGTAACAGCCAAAAACGATTGTGCTACCATCGCATATAACTGGTCCGCTACCTCTTCAATCGCTTCTGAGAGTTCACGTCTTTGGTTACGCAACTGCGGCGCGTTATGCGATCCCGGTGCGACACATTCGAGCAAATTGCCGAGCACGGTCTCAAGAATATCCCGATTGACAAATCCGCGTCCAGAACGTTGCGCTAACCCCTCTCGACTCATACTGTCAATACGTAAAGCGTCCAATTCAGACTTGCTATAGATGGGACGCAAACGTTCCAGCGTCTGGGTGAGCAGCGGCTTTTTTCGGTGTTCGTAAGAAGCATCAAAAAGTGTGTTTTTAATTTTCCTTGCGGTTCGCTCAGGCGGACTCGGATCATGACCTGCCTTCCCGTATATCCGAAGAAACACCCAAGCAAAAACCCCTCCATTTCATTACGGACTACGGTTTTTCATTCTATCCAAGATAGCAGCAGGCAACAACGGTGAAGGCGGATACAAGAGGAAACCCTCAATAAAAAAACGCCTCATTTCTCGCCTCGCGAACATTTAAAAGCTTCCTGTGCAGCAGTGACACCAGCACCCAGTGGAACCTCATATCCGATGGCGTGGAGACCTCGCTCGAAGGCAGAGATAGCAACAACAACATCGTTCTCATTCATCCAACCGAGATGTGCGATCCGGACGATTTTCCCACTCAACTGACTCTGACCGCCCGCATAGGTGACACCATACGTATCACGCATCAAATTGATAAATGCCTTCCCATCAATTTCCGATGGTAAGCGAATAGAGGTCAAAGTATTCGCAGGAGACGCTGCAAAGAGGGAAAGCCCGAGTGCTTTCACCGCACTTCGGGTCGCGACTGCCAAGCGGTTGTGACGGGCAATGGTATTGCGGATCCCCTCCGCACATAAGCGATTTAAGGCACATTGAAGTGCCGCCAGCAGTGTTACCGCCGGTGTGTAGGGGACAGATCCGTCCAAACCACTTTGGTATGCTTTTCGGAAATCAAAATAGTATTTCGGAAGATCAGAACACGCAACGGCATCCCAAGCACGCTGATTGAGCGCAGCGAACGCCAGACCGGGAGGTGTCATCAAGCCTTTTTGGGAGCAGGACACAACAACGTCCACCCCCCAATTATCCATCTGTAAATCGTCGGCAGCGAGCGCGCTGACGGCATCAACAACCAGCAGTGTCGGACGCACTCGCGTTAGACCTGCCAACGCCTCAATGTCGTGCAAAGCACCCGTCGATGTCTCACAGAGCGTTGCAAAAACCGCTTTTACATCCGGATGCTCCGTTAGGAGTGCCTCAACTGCCTGGGGTTCAACAGAAGCCCCCCAGGTCACATCAATCGGAAGGACTTCGATGCCGTAAGCGGTGCATATCTCACTCCATCGTTCTCCGAATTTACCGCTCCGAATGACAATGACTTTGTCTTCACGCGCTAAAAGATTCGCAACTGCGCCCTCCATAGCACCGGTTCCGGATGATGTTAGAAAGAGGACATCATTCTCGGTCTGAAAAACGTGTTTGAGTTCTTCAAGGATGTCTTTAATGAGCGTTACAGCGGCATCGCTGCGGTGATAATCAATTGGTTGCGCCATCGCCAATAGGGCTTCGGGCGGAATTGGCGTCGGACCGGGTGTAAAAAGTAATTTCTTCATCATGAATAAGGGTCTCGGAACGTGCGATAATGCACCTCGCATGCATCAACGGTATTCAGGTTTCCGTGTGGCATGAACCGGGGCGACTACGCCGCAAAATCGCACAACTACGAACGAAATGTCTATCCGGCAGTGTTGACAGCGATGACTGTTTTGCCCTCAACGTTAACAATAACCCATTCTTGGTCGAGGAGTTGACATAATTCTATAATTTCGGCACGTTGTGCTGTGCTATCCATCGGTACTTCAATGGTGAGCGTGGCGAATTCTTCTTTTTGTATTTCGCCCTGTTTATCGAATTTCATTGGCGTAATCTGAATTTTTTTCAATTTGGCATCCATTTTTTTAATTAGGACCTCCTGGACTGCTGCGTCCGTTGTTCTTGTAGGTTTTCGGTTAATTTGTGGCTGGGTTTGGGAATTTTTACGTTTCTAAAGAGCCAAAAGATTGGAAGGCGGTTCTCCATCCTTGTCTCCATTCCTCCGTTAATAGATATCCTCCATGAACGCCGCGACATCAATACACACGCCGCCGCGCCGGGAAGACTCCCACCCTGCTAAAATAGGGGCTAAAGAGAAAAGCCCATCGTAATAATCACTCTGTAGAAGACTGGAATCCGCAGACTGAACGGCACGGATAAAGGTTTTGTCCTGTTCCAACCACGGATCGAATTCGTCGGCTTGGTAAAGGACCTCGCCATTTACCACAATCCTATCGTATCCGTGAATTTCGAGGCATCCGCCTTCATAGAAGATAGTAAATCTCGGCTCATCTTTGGGACCCGAACCCGCTGCGACAAAGTTGAGCGTCATCGTAGCACCGTTCTCAAGACAGTAATTGAAACTTGTAGACAGCGCATTCGCGTAGGTCGGACGTTCACAATAAAACGCTTGAGATTTCGCAACGTTCAACCCCGTCATGAATCGGGTATAATCGGTTGCGTGAACCCCCCAATCGAGGGCACTGCCCCCAGATTTGTCCATCTCCTCCCACCATGTTTTGGGACTCCCCACCGTTGAAGGTGGTAATCCTCCAAAACTCTGAAACCGGACATGCACGACGTGCTTGTCACGCAAATATCGGCGTGCTTCTTGGAAGATTGGACGATAGCGTTCACGAAACCCAACGGTGCTAATCACGCCTGCTTGCTGAATGGCAGTGTTGATTCGGTGTGCCACCTGCATCGTGAGTGCCTGCGGCTTTTCACTGAAGATGTGGATCCCCTTTTCTGCAGCGGTTGACTCAACATTGGTTCGGACGTACGCCGGCACGATAGAGTATAGCACATCAATTGCCTCGGTGTCAAGCATTTCGTGAGCGTCTTGATAGACGTTTGGAATCTTGAAACGTTTGGCGGTTTCCTGTGCCGCTTGTGAGTTGCTATCGCACGCAGCGACGATATCCACTGAATGTGTCTGTAATAGGTTCGGGATTCGGGTTCGGTTCGCGAAGTTCCCACATCCATAGAAAGCGACTCGAACGCGCGATGTTGTTGACACGATATATTCTCTCCAATTAATTCTGCTCGAAGTATCATGAAACCCGTACTAAATCCTGGACATTCACGACGCCATCGCCATTCAAAAAATCGCTCGAGTTGAAGGAATTTTATTCCCGCCAAGGGGGAACGTCCCATGTGTTGAACCAGTCCCATTTCCAGATAACCCGTTTTTCTGGCATTTCTACTTCGTATTCTATGCCTGCGGTGAAAGGGAGGAGGTGCGTTCTATTTCCGACTATTTCACGAATTGATTCGATAAACGCCATTTCATCGGTGACGTTTGGGGGCCAATGTCCGGCTGGTATCGGGTCGGATTTTCGATCGGTTCGGTAATGCGTGGGTATCACGAAACGCGGTTGGATTAAGTCCACAAGTTCTATGAGTCGAGACGCAAGTCCTTCGCCGAGACCGAGTTTCATGTGGATAAGGAAATCCACCTTGCCTTGAAGGTTCACCAACGCTGGATAGGGTTCGTGCAAATCGCCAGTGTGTAAGACAGAGACATCCTTCGTTGTGTGTGTTATCAGATACCCGTTTGTCGGTAGATTCGGCGTTTGGTTCTCGCCGCTTTCAATCGTTTCGACGCGAATATCCCCGAGATCGAGCGTATCTGACCCCTGAAAGGCGCGAGAGAGTCCCTGTTTTTCGCTGAGATATTTTGGGTAGAGAACCTGGACCTTATCCGCGGGGACATGCTTGGTAATCGGTAGATCCCGTGCAAATGCGGCATCACCGTATTTCTCAGCGATGGGTTGTGCGGGGGTCATACAACCGAGGTTGACGAATAATTTTTTGAAACGCGTCCCGCGACACAATTTCTGTAAGGTTACGGGGTGACAATGATCAAAGTGTTCGTGGGATATGAAGATGTAGTCGTATATGGGTTGAGTATTCGCTAAGTTCCGATCGAACAAGTATGGATCGAAAGCAATATTCACATCTCCAAAACGCACGTCAAACGCGCCGCATCCCCACCATCTCAAAAATATATTTTTCATTTGGTTATTGGTTAATAGATTGGCGAGATTGTCAATCTCGTTTTATGCCGACGATTACATCCTCAGACGACACGTCTTCCGGTATAACGACAAAAATCTTTCCAGAGTCACAGTTTTCGCTTTGCGTTTTCAGATACTTCGCTATTTCAGCCTCATCCAGAAGAACCGCCCCATCTGCGTCAGATTCCGGGGTAGGTCCGAGGGGTGTGCCGAACTTCCGAATCCATTTGAAGACGGTACTCGGCGATACTGAAAACTTCCGCGCGATAGTGCTGATAGAAATCCCGCGACAGTATAGAAACACCGCTAAGGCTCTCTGCCATGGGGGTCTCCCACGGGAGGTAAGCCGTGTAAACTGAAATCCACAAGATTTACATTTATAGCGTTGGCGTTCCCTAACTTTCCCATTTTTGACAGCATCTTTCCGTTTGCAGCGCGGACAGTTCATCGCGGTGTCCCTCCCTTAAAATGTGATAGGAAACAGTATAACACAAAAACGACTCCTTTCGCAATAGACCCTTGGAAAATTTCCCTTGTTATTTTTTTTTGCATTGTATATCATATCCTTAGGTCGAAATTTGTAAGCCACTACAGTATACAGAAGCAAAGTTTTGAGTAGAAGGTTGTCAGTCTCCATCAGAACTTTGGTAAGAGCAGACTATGCTCATGACGCGTCCCAGCGCGTAAAGGAGAATACAATCATGGCAGGGAAACTGAAAGTAGCAGCGGTTGGGTGCGGTGGCATCGGGCATCGTCATCAACTGGGGTATATTCAGCATCCGGGTGCGGAATTGGTGGCGGTATGCGACATAGACACTGCTAAAGCGAAAGCACGTGCTGAAGAACTCGGCATAGAGAAGTGGTACCCTTCCATCAAAGAGATGCTTGCGAATGAAGAGTGTGACCTCGTAGACGTTGTAACCGCTGATTACCTGCACTTTGAACCTGTGATGGAATGTCTGGAAGCCGGGAAACACGTTATCTCTGAAAAACCATTGTCCCTTTACATTGATGAAGCAGAACAGATGGTCGCGAAGGCAGACGAAAAAGGGGTCTACCTTGCCATCGATTACAACCGCCGGTTCGCCCCCGGATATGTTCAGGCACGCAAATGGTTTGATGCCGGTGCTATCGGGCAGACTTACTACTTGGATATGAAATTATCTCAAGGCGGCCCCGCCTCAACATGGAAAGGCGAATATTACCTGCTTTATGAACTGGAAACTCACGCGATTGACCTACTTCGATGGTTTGGCGGCGAAATTGTCGCCGTTTGTGTGCAAATGGCGAAACCGCGACAACACGAAGCGCGGGAAGGCGAAGATGCATGTTATACCAGCATGGCGATTTCTTTCCGTTATGAAACAGAAACCGTCGCTACATTGATGGCAAGTTGGGATAGCGATTTTATTCACCCCATTGAGCGACTCGAAATCTGTGGTTCCGATGGCGAAATCGTCGTTGATAATGTTTTGACACGAGCGACTTTGATGAGACGGGATAATCAGGTCGTCGAAGAATACCGTCCCTCCATTTTTAGAGACGAACAACTTGCGTTTAATGGAACATTTGCCTTACGGGTGGCCGCCCTCGTCGATGATTTACTCACCGATCAGTCACCTGCGCCAACGGGTAGAGATGGTTTGCAAGCGTTACGGATTACTGAAGCTATTGTGGAATCGTGGAAGGAAAAACGGGAAGTCGCAGTCAGAATCGATTAAGAACAACACGTAAACCATATCTCACGCAAGCCGTTTCTATATGTCAGGAGGAAGTAATCATGAAACATTACTTGTCGTATTTAAGAGGATTTCGTCAAGAGTTACTCAAGGGTTCGTCATATTCAACGGTGTGTGCTTGTGTGGTATCGCTTGTGTTCGTGCTTCTGGCAATCAGCTGCGGTCCCCCCCCGCAAGGACAATACCACGTCCCCGAAACGGCACTTGCCGCCGCTGAAAGGAACACAAGACAGCCATCCGAACAGAGCCAAGTTAGTTTACCTGCGAGTGCGACTGTCCAGTTACAAAGACTGCCTTACGTCAGAAACGCTTTCAAAGAACCTCCGAACGTTGGGAGCAGAGGAGGTCTCGATGATTTTTATGCAACAACTCGTAGTAGCGTCCAGAACCTTGCTATTATCTCCAACTGTTCGCTCGATGTCTTAAAGGCATTTATTGCGAAAGGATGGCCCCCTATTGTGATGATCCAATTCCAAGGTCGAAGTCCCGAGATTGTAATATTGTCCGATTACAACGATCAATTGAGCGAAATGTCGCTTCAGAATCCGACCAGTCTTAGCAAGCGGCGATTGAATTATACGGATTTTGAGGCATCTTGGAGCAAGAGTTCGCGGAATAAATGTGCTTTAATCACACCACAACAACTCTCGGAAATGGACGTTCAGAACGTGTTAGGTAGATACTTACCGACAGAGGCGTTCCAAGGGATTGGCGTGAGAAGTCGCTAAATAACTTCAACTTATGGTCTTAACTTATAGGGCGGATGTAAATTATACATGAGGAACCAACAGGTTTCAAGTTTTCTCGATTACAGATGTTCCAGATTTCTGTATGTGCTGTGCCAGGCAACCCTACAAGTGTGGCTTACCGGTGGAATCGGCGTTCCAATTCATCGCGCCCCATCTCGACGATAATAGGACGGGAGTGCGGACAATTGAACGGGAGTTTCGCCTCAGACAACTCCTTGATGAGGTTCATCATCTCTTTCGTATCCAATGTATCCCCGGCTTTGACAGCCGATTTGCAAGCGAGCGTTATCAAGGCATTGTCCATCGCCTCTGGAATCTGGACCTCGGTATGGGGGGTTTCCGGGAGTTTGTCAAGTAGATCCGTAACGGTCTGCGCGGCAATACGAGTGGGTAACGGCGACGGGATCGCACGAATGAGGATAGTATTCCCACCGAACTCCTCCAGATCGAAGCCGAGTTTCTTGAAGATGTCGCCGTGAATTTTGAGGACCCCCAGCTGCTGCGGTGTGACTTCTAAAGTCACCGGCAGTAGCAACCCCTGCACAGGAATCCCATCGGTTTCCACTTGGTTGACGAAACGTTCATAAAGGACGCGTTCAGCAGCGACATGCTGGTCAATGAAGAAGATTTTATCTCCCGCCTCAACGACGATGTAGGTTTTAAAGAGGATCGTCTTGAGTTGGACATTCTCGAAGTCGAGCAGACTGAGATTTGCATCATCAGGCATCCGCTGCTGCGGTGGCTGCACAACGATCGTAGGGGCGCGGGTACCTTGCCCGTGCTGCGTAGACGGCGTTTGCGCTTCCGAAGCCTGATCTCCCTTCTCTGTCTCCTGTGGTGTGGCAGGCGGTGTTTGCCTGTGCTGCACCTGCGGGATAGGTGTTGTTCGTTGCCCTCTTCCAGGACCCGATAGGGAGCCCAGTGGGGGTACCCGTTGCGGCCGACTGACATCACGGTTTTCAGTATCTCCGTCGGAGCGCGTCGGTTCAATGGGGGTTTCAATTTTGGGGATATATTTTGTTTTATGGAGCGCGTCACGGAGCATCCGGACGATTCCGCTATAAATTGTCCGCTCGTTCCGAAAGCGCACCTCGATTTTGGCAGGATGTACATTTACATCGACCGTATCGGGTTCCAGGGTTAGGAAAAGGAGCGCGACAGGCTGCCTGTCTTTGGCAACCATGGCATTAAGTGCTTCTGTCAATGCTGCGCCGATGATACGGCTGCGTATCGGTCGCTGATTGAGGAAAAAGAGTTGATATTCTCGGTTCGGCTTCGTAAATTCGGGTTTACCGAGCAGACCATACATCTTCAGGTCGGGCAGTGCCTCTGTAAATTCGATGAGGTTTTCGGCGAACTCTCTGCCGTAGAGGAGGCGAACGCGTTCGAGGTATGAATCACAGGAACGGACATCAAGTATCGATCTGCCGTTGTGCGTCAGTGAAAAGTGGATCTTCGGATGCGCGAGTGCCGCCCATGTCACCTGATTCGTGATATGGTTCATCTCAGTCGTATCGGTTTTGAGGAATTTCAGGCGTGCGGGGACATTGTAAAAGAGGTTGTTGATGGACATGTGGGTGCCGGGGGAGCATCCGCTCTCTTGCACAGACCGGAAAACACCGCCCTCAACGTCCACCTTCGTTCCTTCAAGCGCGTCAGCCGTGCGAGTGAGGAGTTCAAATTGGGACACGGAGGCGATACTTGCGAGAGCCTCCCCGCGGAACCCAAAGGTGTGAATACGCTCAAGGTCCTCAATACGATTCACTTTGCTCGTTGCGTGGCGTTCTAAGGCGAGGAGTGCGTCCTCGCGTTGCATACCGATACCGTTATCAGATACACGGATAAGACGTTTCCCGCCTGCCCGAATTTCGACGCGGATAGCGGTGCTGCCTGCATCTATGGCGTTTTCAATGAGTTCTTTGACGACGGATGCAGGACGCTCGACGACCTCGCCTGCGGCGATCTTATTGGCAACATCTGCGGAGAGTATTTTAATTTTTGGCATTTTTTAATTTTACCTTGCGGTTTGTTCGTTTGCAGTTTGCAGGGTAGCAAGCAATTGCACAAAAGCGTTCACCGCTATTGTGGTATGCCCGGTGCGGTTAGAAACTGCATCTACCAGGCCTGGCGAAAATCCAACGGTAGGCGGGGTTTCTAACCTCGCCACACTACTCAGCATCCCTATACAAGTAACAGCGGCACGAATGCGTCTGTGTAAAATGGGTTACACCGGGATATTCTTCTTTACACAGCGGCATCACTTCCGGGCACCGTGGATGAAAATGACACCCGACTGGACGATTGATTGGGGAAGGCACATCCCCCTCCAATCGAATCTTTTCAACACCTGTCTGGGCATCCATCTTCGGGACGGCGGAAAGGAGTGCCCGCGTATAAGGATGCTTAGGCGCATCGAAAATTTCCTCTGTTGTCCCACGCTCAACGATCCTACCGAGGTACATCACCGCGACTTCATCCGCAAAGTACTCAACAACGGAAAGGTTATGCGTGATGAAGAGGTAGGAGAGATTAAAATCGACCTGTAGCGATTTCAATAGATTGAGTATTTGCGCTTGCACAGACACATCTAACGCGCTGGTCGCCTCGTCACACACAATGAACTCCGGATCGACAGCGAGACACCGGGCAATGCCGATGCGCTGTCTTTGCCCCCCGGAAAATTCGTGTGGATAGCGGGTTACCATATCTGGAGATAAGCCGACACGTCGCATCAATTCTGCGGTCCGTGTCTGTCGTTCCTCATCAGATGCACCAATACCGTGTGTCTGCATCCCCTCCTGAATAATACGACCCACAGGCATCCGCGGATTCAGGGACGCGTAAGGATCTTGGAAGATAATTTGCATTCTTTTCCGATAGGGATGCATCTGTTGACGGGTCGTCGTGGCGATGTTAACGCCATCATAAACGATGTCACCTTCAACAGGCACACCCAACCGGAGAATAGCTTTACCGAAGGAGGTTTTGCCGGATCCAGACTCTCCGACGAGTGCCAGTGTTTTGCCGCCTGGGATATCAAGCGTAACGTCATCAACGGCATAAACATAACCGTCCGTCCGTTTGAAGATACCTTTCTGAATAGGGTAGTGGACACATAGGTCCTTCACCTGAAGTTGCGGATGCGATGCCGTTGGTTGCTCCGAAACCCTTTCACTTTGTTGGGCGACTTCTGTTTCAAGTGCCAGTTTTGTAGTTGAAACTACTGTAGCATGCTTCTGTATAGCAGGTTTTCGGTTTGCAAGCTGCACCGAAAAGGGCGGTTCAGGATTGTAGAGATGACACGCGACACTGTGTTCACTACCGTTGACAGCATGTAACGTCGGGATAATGGTGTCGCATCCGTCCATGACCTTTGGACACCGATCGGCGAATCGGCAGCCGTCATTATACGCAGTCGCTTTCGGGACTCTGCCGCTAATTGTGTTCAACGCTGTTCCGCGTTTATCCCGCGCCGGTGTGGATTCGAGGAGTTTTACGGTGTAAGGGTGCTGTGGCGTCTCGTAGAGTTGTTCCCATGTCCCCATCTCAGCAATTTTTCCGGCGTACATAACAGCAACTCGGTCAGCGATGTTGGCGACGACCCCCAAATCATGCGTAATCAGGAGGACTGCCGTCTGCAATTCCTGTTGGAGGCGTTGAATAAGTTCGAGGATCTGTGCCTGTATGGTGACATCCAGCGCGGTTGTGGGTTCATCGGCGATGAGGAGCCCTGGACGACAGGAGAGCGCCATCGCAATCATAACACGTTGTTTCATACCCCCCGACATTTGGTGTGGATATTCGTCGTAACGGGCAGCGGGTTCCGGAATGCCGACGCGATCGAGCATTTCAATTGCTGCATTTCTTGCGGCGGCACCGCGAAGGTCTTGATGTTCCTGGATTGCCTCTGAAATCTGATTGCCGATGGTGAAAACAGGGTTGAGACTGGTCATCGGTTCTTGGAATATCATGGCGATGTCGTTGCCTTGGATCTTCCGTTTCTCAACTTCAGATAAGCCTGTGATGTCTTGCCCTTTATAATAGATGGCACCGTCGGCGATGAACCCAGCAGGTTGCGCGATGAGCTGAATTATAGAGAGCGCGGTGACGCTTTTACCACAGCCGGACTCCCCAACGAGTGCGAAAATTTCGTTCGGTTTGATGTCAAAAGAGATGCCATCAACCGCACGGGCAAGCCCTTCGGGGGTGCGAAAATAGGTTTTGAGATTTTGTACGCTCAGCAATGTGTCGTCCATAGGATTACTATAGCATAGGATTTTGTGAAAAGTCAAGGGGAATTGAGAAAACCTAAATTTTTTGAGGTTGACACACAAGTTTAAATATGCTTTAATATCCCCAAAAGGAGACATCACAATGAAAACCATTCTTGCGCTTTCAAGACTCTTTTGTGCGTTCACCTCGCCAACTTTTGCAGACAGGAAAGAATACCAAGAACTTAGGGAAGAAATCGAGACACTCAAGCAACAGCAGATTATACGTCCTTAACAAATACAATGCTTAGAAAAGCACTATTGAAAATCCTTACAGGTGGTTATTGGAGGTAACCGAAATGGTAGCACGGCGTTTTTTGACAACAGAGCA
This sequence comes from Candidatus Poribacteria bacterium, assembly GCA_009839745.1. NCBI lineage: Bacteria > Candidatus Poribacteria > Candidatus Poribacteria bacterium. The sequence continues at coordinate 25,741 of VXPE01000124.1, read as the reverse complement.
AGGCGTTGAACAACTCCTGAAAACACCCCCACTCCTCCATTTCAAGGGAAAGACAAAAACGGAATGGCAAGAATGGAGAAGACGCTTTCGGCGCAACCTCGTCAAGGACCTGGGACCTTCGCCGGAAGCGTTGCCGTTGGCGGTCGAAACCTTAGAGGAGATAAAACGGGACGGTTACACACGGAAAAAGATAATTTTTAATCCAGACCCATTTTCCTCAATCCCGGCATACCTCTTAATCCCAGAAAGCGCGAGTGCGAAGCATCCAGCCCCTGCAGTTTTATGTGCACACGGACACGGTGTCGGTAAGGACGGGGCAGTTGGAATTGTGGAGGACTATCAAAAACAGTACGCAGTCGAATTGGCGCGGCGCGGTTTTGTTACATTAGCACCGGACTGGCGGTGCTTCGGTGAACGAAAGGATAGAGACGAATGGGTGCGTCGCCCGAGTCGCGATGGATGCAATGTTGCGTATCTGGCGTTCGGGTACTTCGGTTATCAACTGATACAGCTGAATATCTCAGACGGACAACGGTGTTTGGACTATCTTCAGTCGCTCCCGGAAGTTGACGGGCGGCGTTTAGGATGCATGGGATGCTCCTTCGGCGGGACGATGACGACCTATATTTCCGCCTTGGACCAGCGGGTGAAGGCGGCGGTTATTGTCTGTTACCTCAGCACACTGACAGACGCGTTAAATGACAGAGGCCGTGGGAATACGTGCGGCTCGCAGTTCATGTTCGGGCTTCGGAAGGCAGGCGACATCGCAGACGTAGCAGGACTCATCGCCCCGCGGGCGTGCATGGTGCAGATCGGTTCCGAGGATATGTGTTTTATCGAGTCAGATGCTTTGGCAGCGTTCGGACAACTGGAGAAAATTTATGCCGCCTCAGGCAGACGGGATCAATTAGTGCTGGATCACTTTCAGGGTGAACATGAAATTGATTTGGAGCCGGGGATCGCGTTCTTGGAAGAACGGTTGTAGGCTATGCGGCTTCCTTCGCTTTTCTGACTGTCCCCTCCTACAGGAAAACTAACCCATGTCTACCTTAAACATCGAAAAGACGCAGATAATCGTCGAGCGTTTCAACCCGGCGGATACAGGTGACGGTATCGCCATCAACAAGATACTCCGGGGGACGCATCTTTAGATTGTAGTTGGAACTCATGGCGTGACAATACGCACCCGCATCGTAAACGACAAGTCCGGCACCTTCATGCGGTGTCGAGAGGGCTCGCCCTTTGCCCAGAAAATCTGCGGATTCACAGACGGGACCGACGATATCGTAGGTTTCAACGGCACCCTCAATCGGTTCGATAAATTGGATATGCTGATAAGCATCGTAGAGGCTCGGTCGGATCAGTTCTGACATACTCCCATCGGTGACGATGAAATGCTTGTTACCGTTGGTCTTCACACCCGTAACGCGATTGACAAAAACAGAAGTATTGCCAACGAGAGAACGCCCGGGTTCGATAATGAGCGTAATTTCCTTCGGTAGCAGATCACGGATGGAATCGATGAGGTCGGAGGGGGTCGGAATCTCCTCACCAGTGCGTTCGTAGTCAATGCCCAAACCGCCGCCGATATTGAGATACCGCGGCGAAAATCCTTCCGCTTGAATCCCATGTATGAAAGCAAGCATAATTTCAGTAGCGTCTCGGAAGATTCGCACCTTTTTAATCGTTGACCCCAAGTGGCAGTGGACCCCCACTAAATTCAATAATTGATCCTTACGAATCTCGTTTAAAAACCAATCAAGCCGCTCATTACGGATGCCGAACTTGGAATTCTTCATGCCGGTAGAGACATACGGATGTACCTGTGGATCGACATCGGGATTGATGCGGATAAGGACATTCGCGGGTTGGTCAAGGTTTTTTGCCGTCTCTTGAATGTGCGCCAAATCGAATTCGCTGTCAATGTTAATCAGCACACCGTGTTCAACGGCGAGTCTGAGTTCTTCAAGCGTTTTTCCGTTGCCGTTCAGGATCGTCCGTTTCAGATCGAAACCCGCCGCGAGGGACATCTGCAATTCGTTTCCGCTGACAAGGACAGCACCGCTACCCAGTGCGCTGAGGCGTTTGAGGAGGACGAGATTGTTGTTGGCTTTAATTGCATAACCGATGATTGAATCGATCCCCTCCAGTGCTTTCTGATATGCGGTGTAGTTCGTCTCCAGTTGCGCGAGACTGTAGAGGTAAAATGGACTGTAAGGTACCCGCTCTTGAATGTCTTTAACCCGCAATTTTTCGCAGTAGAGGTACCCGTCTTGATAGTGAAAACTCATCTGTTTGTGAATAGGCTCCTTTTAATATTCGCGTTTGTGCCAGTCGTTTTCAAAGAGGTTGAATGAACCTTCGCGATACGGATGTTCAGCGATGAGGTCTTCATTCAGTTCCATACCGAGTCCTGGTCCATTGGGCAGACTGAAATAGCCATCAATGACTTCGGGACACCCGGTGGCAGCCTCTTTCACCCACGCTTCAGAGAAATCGTTGAAATGTTCCTGAATTTTAAAGTTAGTGGTACAGGCAGCAAAGTGCAAGGCGGTTGCTGTGGAAACGGGTCCACCGACGTTATGCGGTGCCACCGTCATATAACACATATCACCCATCGCCGCGATTTTCTTGGTTTCTAAGAATCCACCTGTCTGGGTAATGTCGGGTTGTAGGATATCCGCGGCTTGTAAGTTAATCAATTCCCGGTATTCATATTTGTTGTGGAGCCGCTCACCCGTAGCGACGGGGAGGTTAATTTTCTCTGCGGCTTTGGCAAGTGCCGCGATGTTGTCCGGTGGGACAGGTTCCTCAACCCAACTCGGTTGGAATTTCTCCAATTCTGCAGAAATCTCGATTGCCATATATGGACTAAAGCGGCCGTGCATCTCAACAAGAATTTCGACGTCGGGTCCGACGGCATCACGGACGGCTTCGACGAGTTCAACGGATTTCAACTTCTCTTCATAAGAGAGCTCATAATACCCAGCACCGAACGGGTCGAACTTGAGGGCTCGATAGCCTTTTTCGAGTACACGTTTGGCGGCGGCGTGAAATTCTTCGGATGAGCGTTCAACCCGATACCAGCCGTTGGCATACGCTTTGATCTTATCGCGGCAGGCACCGCCGAGTAAGCGGTAGACGGGCTGGTTCACTGCTTTACCGATAATATCCCAGCATGCAATCTCAATAACACTGATACCGGTTGCAACGATCTCACCCGCGCGACCATAATCGTCGCGGAACAAGCGTTGATAGAGGTCCTCGGTGTTGAACGGATCGCTGCCAATGACATGTCGGCGTTTCGCACCATCAATATAGGCAACGAGTGCGTCTGTGCGGTTGTTCATCCGCACTTCACTGACACCGGTTAAGCCTTCGTCGGTCTCAACTTTCACGAACGTTAGGTTGCGCCAACTGGTTCCCATGACCAGGGTTTTAACATCTGTAATTTTCATATTTTTAATTATGGACCTTACTCGCCTGCGCCGTTGTCGCAGGCGGTTCCTTGTTAAAATCAAGCCCCTGTAGCATCTCAAAGGGCTTAATTAGCCTTCTTTGTTAACTTCTTGCCTCTGCTTCGGAGACACTGCGTTGTCCACTTCTCTGCGTGGGTGCGGGTTCGATTGTGGGTGCCTCTTCACCTACCTCTAACATCCGACGAATGAGCCGCTCCCGCATGACCGCTGTGACAATTTCGTGCGATTGCAATCCAATAAGATTCCGCAACTCGTAGGGATCCGCGTGGAGATCATAGAGATACTGCTCAACATACCGGTCTGACCCGGCATCCGCGCCGCCATTTTTATGCGGGGCATCCACGCCGTATTTCCAGCGGTGCGTCCGGACGGCACGTCCGACCTGCGCCTCACTGATTTGGACGAAAACCTCCTCTTGCCAGTCATCTGTTTCGCCACGTAGCAGGGGCAGAATGGATTTGCCCTGCATCTCACCTGGAACGTCCAATCCGGCGGCATCCAGGAGCGTCGGCGGGAGATCCACAAGACTCACAAGTTCCTGGACCTGCCCACCCCCAATGAATCCGGGACCGTGGAACGCCGTCGGGACCCGGATGGAACTCTCGTGGCATGAGCGTTTGTATTCACCGTTGCGGGTCTTGAAATGACACCCGTGGTCAGAGGTAAAGAGAATGACAGTATTGTCAAGCAGGTGGAGGCTCTTGAGGGCATCAAGCAGTCGACCGAGTGCCTCGTCAAGCCTTTTCACCATACCGTAGTAGCCCCCCAAATGTTGATGCGTCGACCCCCCGAGCGCGGCGAGATCCGGGGGTATCCATTTCCCAGCATACCGTTCCCGATATCCATCCGGTGGCGGATAATCATCCAGATGGTTCTGATGGTGGGGTTCAATGTATGACGTAAAGAGATAAAACGGTTCGTTCTGATGCCGATCAACGTAACGGATCACCGCATCCGTGAGCGCGTCTACGCGATAGCCGGGAAGGTCGACAGGATTATTGTCGTTATCGTAGAGCGTCGTTTGATACGCATCGGAAGTGAATTCAAGAACGTTGGACGCTAACCAGTCGTCATACCCGCCGCGATGCTCAGCCGGCACGGGTCCCGGACCGGTGCCGCCGCTATAGAGATGCCATTTGCCGATGTATCCGGTGGCGTAGCCCGCCTCACCGAAGTGGTGTGCGAGGGTCTTGAGGTTGGGGGATAATGGGATACCGTTTCGGAAGCAGCCAGTGCGCGTGGCGTATAATCCGGTTTGTAGACAGGAGCGGGCGGGTCCACAGACGGGTTGGCATGTAAAGGAGCGACGGACATGTGTCCCACGCTGCGCCATCCGGTCAAAATTGGGCATTAAGTCAAGTGGATTGCCGTGTAAACCGGAGGTGTCCCAGCGTTGCTGGTCGGTGAAAAAGACGATAACATTCGGTTGATTTGTATCACTTTGTGGCATTTTTTTAATTTTCCTTACGGTTAAACAACGTGGATTTGGAATTTCACGGTATCTGATGCGGCACTAAAGAAATCCGCAAAAGCCCTTCCTTTTCGTTTCAGGCTGCGCGCTTTTTTTAATTTTAGAGGACTCTTAGATAGATGTCAAGGAGAAAAAATTATCCAAGCAGAGATACTTGAGGATATTCAATAGTTGCCCCTATGCGCATCAATATAACGCCGGGTATATATTGCATATATTAAGGTAACCCAAGAACCGATGGTTAAAGAACAATCCTCTGACCGCTTTCAGGGTAAGTCTGCTGACAACTTAAGACGCAATGCTCCTAAATCTCCCGTTTTTTCTTGACAATAGTTTCTAACTATGAAATAATGAGCAACGATTAATTTTTTCCACACCAGAACGTTGTCTAATCGGACATGGTCTCCAAAGCAGGTTTGGAGTATCAATAAGGGATTAACACAAAATTTTTTCATCTGATGAAACCATTGAAGAGGGTGATGTTTTCTTAATGGAACCACCTGAATTTATTATTTTACAAAGAGGAGACTTAACATGAATCTGACAAGAATTGCAACATTCGCGTTTGTATTCGCAATTGTTACCTTAGTTATCGGACTTTCGGGGTGCGACGATATGGCACAGATGGTGCCTGACGACACAACGACACTGCCTGAAATGATGACGGGAGAGATTACCATCGGTATGGCGGTAGCGTTGACGGGAGACTTTGCCGAACCCTATGGACTCCCGATGAAACGCGGCTTTGAGTTGGCACAAGAAGAGATCAATATGCACACTGGTGCGAACATCACATTTGTCACTGTGGATGCCCAAAGCACTGTAGAGGGCGGAGTCGCCGCCGTCCAGCAATTGGTGGATCAAGGTGTACCTGCCCTCGTCGGGATTGGCCTCTCAACACATCTTAAAGAGGCGTTTCCGATTGCGCAAGAGAATGGGATCGTCGCCTTTAGCTCTATCTCCGCTGCTGCGGGTTTGAGCTCGATTGGGGACTATATCTTCCGCGCCGGTCTCGCTACGAATATACTGCATCCGAATGGTGTCGTGGCAACACAGAAGCAACTCGGCTATACAAAAGTGGCGGCGATCTACGATGCCGCGGATGTCTATTCCACGAGTAGCAATGAGGAAATCGCCAAAGCACTTCAGGCGAGTGGTGTCGAGATCCTGACAACCGAGACTTTCCAAGGCGGCGATACCGATTTTTCTACACAATTAACCACTATCATGGGTATGGCACCTGAAGTCCTCTTTATCTCCGCACTGGCACCAGAGATGGTGCAGATTATCGTTCAGGCACGAGAAATCGGGATTCCTGCCGCTGTGCCTTTCATTGTTCCCGATTTGACTGCAGACGAAGCCCAAAAAGCGGGGGAGGCCGCCGAGGGTGCGATAGCTTTCACGAATTGGTCTAGCACGTCTGATGCCCCCGGGAACCAAGCCTTCGTTCAAAACTACAGCGCGAAATACGGTATTGAACCCGAACCCTGGGCAGCGCAATCCTATGCGACGCTCTATATTCTCGCCAACGCTATTGCGAACGCAGGATCGACAGATGCCGCTGCGATTCGCGACGCACTGGCGCAGACGATGAACTTCCCGACGATCTTAGGGAATTTCTCGTTTGACCCCAACGGCGAAGCGATGTATGAACCGGTTGTTCTAATGGTCAAAGATGGCGAACTTCACGCCTTTGAAACGACAGCCCCTGAAACGGTAGCTGCGGAGATTCCGATCGGTCTGGTCGTATCCCTGACGGGGAAAGATGCCGAGCCGTATGGACTCCCGATGCAACGCGGTTTTGAATTAGCACGCGAAGAGATTAATATGCACAGCCATGAGAACATCATGACGCACGGCCATGGAAACATCATGTTCGTTACTGTGGACGACCAGAGTTCTGAAGAAGGAGCAATCGCAGCCGTGCAGCAATTGGCGGATCAAGACGTGCCCGCCATCGTCGGGATCGCTATCTCAGATTACCTTGAAGATGCTTTCCCGATTGCGCAAGACGCTGGGATAGTCGCATTTAGTTCAGTTTCTTCCGCTGCAGGTTTGAGCTCGATTGGGGATTATGTCTTCCGCACCGGTCTCGCCGTAGACATCGTGAATCCGAGTGGTGTGATGATCACGCACAAGAAACTCGGCTATACAAAAGTGGCACTGATATATGATGCCGCGGATACCTACTCCACAAGTAGCAACGAGGAGATAAAGAAAGCACTTGCGGCAAACGGCGTTGAGATTCTCACAGAAGAAACCATCGAAACCGGGGGTGCCGATTTTTCTGAACAATTAACCAATATAATGGGGATGGCACCTGAAGCACTTTTCATCTCTGCGCTGTCAGCAGAGATGACGCAGGTTATCATTCAAGCGGGTGATCTCGGTATCCCCGAGACTGTTCAACTTATTGTACCTGATTTGACGGCAAAAGAGATCCAAGATGCAGGCGATGCCGCTGAGGGTGCGATAGCTTTTACAGGATGGACAAACCTGTCTAATATCCCCGGAAACCAAGACTTCATCGAGAAGTATCAGGCGAAATACGGAATTGAACCCGAACCGTGGGCGGCACAGTCGTATGCAACCCTCTATATTCTCGCCGGGGCGATCGCGAACGCACAGGCGGCAGATTCTGCAGCGATTCGTGATGCGCTGGCACAGACAACGGATTTCCCGACGATTTTAGGGAATTTCTCGTTTGACCCGAACGGTGAAGCGATATACAATCCGATTGTCCTTATGGTCAAAGACGGCGGACTTCAACTCTTTGAATAACCCCATCATTGGATGAATATAAACAAAGCCTTGTCATTAGCCACTCGCTGATGGCAAGGCTTTTGCTGTTTTTTTCTTCAATGATATGCTAATATAATGCAGTAGTGAGTAAAAAGGTGTCCAAACTCTCATATCCCTCTTTTAACTCAAGACTGATAATTGATAGCCATTCATTATGGAACACTGCAAGGTTTTGTTAATAACCCTCCTACTTTTAATAATGGCAATCTGCTCCGAATTCTCTCAGATGAAAGCGGAGAACTTGCCCTTCGCGAACACCGCTTCCGACATAACTCCGGGTGAATTGCTCATCCGCTTAACGCCTGATTCGGCATCGGAGCTTGATCGGTTGCAGGCGAACGCGCCAATCTCTATCTTGCACGTCCAGCATAAGGTTGAATCCCTACATCCGTTATTTTCCTACATCGAGCGTCCGTCGCTGAATTCTAACCTAAAGCGTATCTATCTGTTGCGATTTGCGCCTGACGCGCCGCTTGAGGATCTCAGGGCTGTTTACGAACAGAGTCCACTCGTTGAGGCTGTCGAGTATAATTACCTCCGTCCAACGCTGGCAACCGGTGTCGTTCCCAATGATCCGAAGTATCCTGAACAGTGGAGCCTACCGTTGATGAAGCTGCCACAGGCGTGGGCAATCGAAAAAGGCAACAGGAACGTTGTAATCGCCATTATTGATTCCGGCATCGACTACAGACACGATGATCTGGCACCCAAGGCGTGGATAAATCCGGGCGAGATGCCTGAAAACGGGTTAGACGACGACGGCAACGGCTACATTGATGATGTTTACGGTTGGGATTTTACCGACGCGCCTAATTTGCAAGCAGAGGGTGATTACCTTGAAGGCGATAACGAGCCGATTGATGAGAAAGGACACGGCACACACGTCGCGGGTATCGCCGGGGCTATGCCTGATAACGGGATCGGTATCGCCGGGGTGGCTTGGGACTGTCCGCTCATGGCAATACGCGCTGGACTCTCGATAGGTGGGAGTTCTCGGATGCAGGATGACGACTCCGCCGCGGCGATTGTCTATGCCGTTGACAACGGCGCGAGGGTCGTCAATATGAGTTGGGGCAGTGAGCGTCGCTCTTTCGTTATTCAGGACGCAATCGATTACGCGTATGCACGGGATGCAATCCTTGTCGCCGCCGCCGGCAATTCGCAGAAGCCTACCGCGATCTTTCCTGCTGCCTATCGGAAGGTCATCGCTGTCGCATCTACTGAACAGAATCAGCAACGGTTTTACCAGTCTAATTTTGGTGCATCTGTGGACATCGGTGCTCCCGGCAACGTGATTCTCAGCACGCAGATTCATAACCAATATCGGCTCCTCACTGGGACTTCAATGGCATCGCCACACGTGGCGGGTGTTGCGGCGTTGTTACTCGCCAAACGTCCCGCCCTGACACATGAAGAGGTGCGACATATACTCATTAGCACCGCCGATCCTGTTTACCAAGAGGAGAGCGAGGCATTGGATGAGAGGTTTGTAGGGGCGGGCACTGTCAATGCCGAACGCGCACTCCTCGCAAGCGGTGTATTACAAGCACGTATCCTCGCACCTGAAACCAATAGTGGCGGCGCGGATTCAATTAATATTGTTGGGACCGCAGGTGGCTATAAGTTCCGTTCTTGGCAGCTCAGTTACGGAGAATCTACAGTTCCAACCCAATTTACGCCTTTCACACAATCTTCCAACGCCCAAAAAATCGGTGAGACGTTGGCTGTTTGGGATACCACAACCGTCCCAGAAGGGACTTATACCGTCCGTTTAACGGCAACCGCCACGGATGGACAACAGATACACGATCAAGTCGTATTGAGTGTAGACCGGACGCCCCCACAAATCATTTCCCTTACCGCAACGGATACACTTTACGGTGAGCGACCCCTTACCATTTTTACATGGGCAACAGATGATGTCACCCTGAATACACTCTATTATCGGCGAAAGGGGAGTCTCGCGCCTTTCGCTCCTATTGAGACAACCGATCTCGGCGTAGAACAATTCCTATTTCTGGGTTTAGAGCGCGGAACTTACCAGTTTTTTGTTGAAGCAGAGAACACGACAAACCTCAAGACGAGAGAGGATAACGGCGGCGCGTTTTATACCACTGAGGTTGTCGCTGGCTATATCTCGCCGAGCGGATTCACTGAAAAATTTCTCAATATCCCACCCCTCCACATCGCCAGCGTCACCGCAGACTTCGACAGAGACGGTCAGCTTGAAATCGTCGGGAGTCCGGTGTCCTCGGAAACGCTTGACACCGTAGGGGCTGGGTTACCCAGCCCGTCCACTATCCTCGCAGTCTATGAACGGCTTCCAAGCGGGCGGTATGAACTGGCACATACCCTTGAGAGCGTAGAGGGGCTCTCCAATCTCGAAAAATTCGTTACGTGGACAGTAGATGACACCGATAACGACGGTTTGCTCGAAGTCTTGGCGACCGACGATGCAAGAACCTTTCTTATGGAGAGTCTTACACCCCGGGGATACCCGCACCAGATCATCTGGGAAACCCCGTTTCTCGCCGGTGGCACGATCGCTGATTTGGATGGTGACGGACAAAAGGAAATTATCGGGGCGGATAACAACAATGACCGACTCCTTGTTTATGAATACGACCCTGCGACACGCACATATCTTGAGAGGGCTGTTTTGATGAACGAGTCCGCTGGTTCTAATGTATTCGCGCAAAACTTCGCGATTAACGACTTTGATGCCGATGGGAGCACGGAACTGATAGCAGCGGATAGCGAAGGGGATCTTTTCGTTTATGAGTCTACCTCTATCCGTAACACGTTCCGCCTTGAATGGCAGACACAACTTCCGCTTGAGGACATCACGCAACTCGCTACCGGGGATCTCACGGGTGATGGTTTACCTGAGTTTGTTGTTGGCGGTTTACTGTCGCTACCGGATAACCCTTCGGGACCACTTATCTGGAAGTTTTTTGTCTTCACGCATACGTTAAACGGCTACGCCGTGCTTTCGGAAGGGACGCGTCCTGCGACTGTCGCGATTGCACCGCACCGACGAAGCGGGAATAGTCTCGCAATCGCGGACTTGGAAGGTGATGGTCACAATCGGTTGGTCATCGCGACCTATCCGAATCTCTATGTGATGCAGTGGGATGGAACGGCGATGGTCCCCCTCTGGCACCGAAAGATGGCGGAAACCCCCGCGCTCCTTACCGCGGAACTCAACCAAAACGGGTTCGATGAATTTTACGTTAACCTTGAAGAGGGTATCTACCACTTTGAATCCATCTACGCAACCGACCCGAATGCCATTGATACGCTTAAGCCGTGGAACGTTGAAGCAAGACCGCTGACACAGAAAGCGGTTCACGTTACATGGGATGCCGAGGAGAACGACGAAACGGATACGGAGCAGACAGGTCAGACGCGCTCCTTTACTGTCTACCGTGCACAAGGGGAAAAAAGGGAAGGACCCGCCACTAACGCTTATGAAAAGGTGTCAGAAAACCTCACCGTCACGAGGTTTCTCGATAGGCGGGTTACGAAGGATAATACCTACTGGTACGCTATCACAACGAAAGACGAAAACGGGAATGAAACGGAACGCACCGAACCTGTTTCTGCGACACCGCGGGAACCCCCGCAGCTGATTGGGGCGACCTATCACCGTCCAGGAGGGGATGGACATCCAACTCGGTTTCCAGAATCTGAAATTCAGATACCCAATGGGGTGTCTACGAGTGGAAATTTCTGGGTCATCGTCACCTTTGACCGACGGATGGATCCCGGGATTGGGAACGAGAACCGCTATGTCTTACGCGCCGCTGAGCGGATTGGTGGGGTGAGTCCGGTGTCCGCTATCCGCGACAGGATGGGGCGGCGCGCACTCTTGGCGTTTGATACAGGCAATCTGCTTGAGCACTTCGGGCAATCGCTCACTGATACGACAGACCAATATGAGATTACCGTCTCCAATGTGGTCGATATTGATGAGAATCCTATCCGTGCTTCTACACAACCGCTTGAAATACCCCTCGATGTTATCGGAATGGCAGTGTCTGACTTGACGCAGGTGCGGGTCTATCCAAATCCGGTTCGTCCTAACATCGCTGACAAAGGGGCAATCACTTTCGATAGGTTGCCTATCGGCACCCGCATCCAACTTTTTACTGCAGGCGGTGAGTTGCTTGAAACATTGGATGTGACCGATCAGGATCACAACCGCAAGGAATGGTGGCTTACGAGCAACAACACCGCAGACGTATCAACCGGTATCTATATCTATGTTCTTGAATTTGAGACCGAAAAAAGGATAGGCAAAATCGCAGTCATAAAATGAACAATTTTATTCTCATTGCAAACCCCATTTCAGGTAAAGGACACGCGAAAAGCATTGCTGAACAGGCGTATACTGCGCTCACTGAATCTGGTGCTCAGGGACAATTGACCTTCACTTCGGCATCCGGCGATGCCAAGCGTTTCGCACAAGAAGCCGTCTCCGATGGCATCCGATCCGTAATTGCGTGCGGAGGTGATGGAACACTCCACGAAGTCGTCAATGGTATTGCAACCGTTCCCGATGTAACCTTGGGTGTGCTCCCGTGTGGTCGTGGCAACGATTTTGCAGCTGCGATAGGTGTGCCGCTGAAACCGGAAGTCGCAATCGCAACCCTCTTATCTGGCACACCTATCCGTGTGGATTTAGGATGTTGCTACCAGAATAGCAACCAGCAGTCAACTGTTAATCCAGATGATGTAGCCCGTAATGAAATGGAGGGAGGATCTACGGAAAGGTGCTTCAATGTCCAAACCTCACCGACCGAACCGCAAGGAAAAATTAAAAACTACTTCATTACCATCGCCACTTGCGGTTACGATACGGAGGTGAGTCGTCGGGCGGCGAAGGGCACACCGCTGTTTGCAGGCACTGCCTCCTATGCTTACGCAGCCGTAGAGACGCTTTTCTATTACGACCCGCCGTTCGTCCGTCTTGAAGGCGATTTTGGTGTCCATGAGGGACCCCTCCTCCTCGCTGCGACCGGCATCACAAATCGATACGGGGGTGGGTTTCAGATTGTGCCGAAGGCTCGCATCGACGATGGACTTTTCGATGTTTGTATTATCCGTCCAGTGTCCTCTCTAACGGTGTTACGGCTACTGGTGACACTTTTCTGGGGGGGACACGTTTCACATCCTGCCGTATCCATGCACCAGACCCGCACTTTAACAATTGAGACGGATACCCCCATGCTGCTGTATGCCGATGGCGAGCCGATGTGCGAAACCCCTGCCACAATTGAGATCATCAAGCACGGGCTTGCGGTAATGGCACCCACAGTGCCATGAGTTTGCCCCAAGGATTTGCACTCTGTTTTTTACGAGAAAAGACGCGCGCCAAACTATTGGGGTCCCGAGTGACGCAATTTTTGCGTGTCGTGACGCAATTTTTGCGTCCAGACGATAACCTGAAGGGCCCGAGGGCATCTGCTTTTTTCCGCAAAACAAACTTTTATAGTAGATTTTGAAAATAAGTTTACACTTCTGCCCCCGGTAGGCGAGGTTTCCTAACCTCGCCGATGCAAAAAAGTGTAAAGGTAATTACGGGTTTTACTATAAATTGAAATTTGGAAGTTATAGGCAGCAGTTGATAAACCCTGTGGATATAAGGGTTTAGAAGCATTCTATCGTGAAAAGATTTTTGCAATGTTAGCAATTTTCGCTGAGAAAATACCATTTTTCATCGAATTGGCATGAAATTTGCTTAATAGACTTAATTCAGGAGGCTACTCTCCTGAACTCACGACAAAATGGAGTTTCCAATGAGAACTTTTGCTTTTATCTCTATAGTCTTTCTACTGTTGATAGGTGTGGGGGTCGTTTATGTCCAGTGGGAAACGAAAAACTTTGTAGAAAGTCTGCCGAAACCGCCGTCAACATCTGATGCCACCCCGGAAACACCGCGAGACTCATCCACCGCAGGACCCGATACTGTGAATAACACCCGGCAGCTACTGCCCGAAGATGAAAGTCCCGATGTATCTTTTGAAAATGTCGGTGATCTGAATCTAAGGCGAAAGGACTAAAAGCATTGGAGGCTATGGTCCAACACTATGAAGCAGAGGGGCATAAGAGCATACCTGGTGATTAAGTCTGGCGACCACAGCGTAATCGGTCATCCGGATGGCAGTCAGGAGATAGATGTAGATTAAGCGTCCTCAGGATACATCTCCGCAATCGCATCCCCGTATCGCTCCATAATAACGTTCCGCTTCAACTTCAGCGTCGGTGTCATCTCATCCGCTTCTTGTGAGAACTCCTTTTCAAGGAGTTTAAACCGTCGCACCTGTTCAAAGTCCGAGAAATCGGTCAACCGACTTCGGATTTCACCTTGAATGAGTTGTTGGACCTCCCGCGTCTCATGTAGGGGCGGGGTTTCCCCGTCCGTCCGTTCCGTTGCAACGTTATTCTCCGCTGCCCACGCCTTAAGTGCGTCGAAATTCGGAACAATCAGTGCCGCGAGATTTTTACGTTCGTTGCCGACCAGCATAATCTGGTCAATAAACGGACTTTGCACCAATTCACTCTCTATCGGTTGTGGGGCGACGTTCTTACCGTTGGAAAGCACAATAATATTCTTCTTCCGATCGGTAATCTTAACGAACCCGTCCTCATCAATGAGACCGATGTCGCCCGTGTAAAACCACCCCTCTTCGTCGATAACCTCTGCTGTCGCGGCTTCGTTATTGAAATACCCTTTCATGACGTGTGGACCGCGGGTGAGAATCTCACCATCTTCAGCGATGTGCACCTCTACACCGGGGGCAGGCACACCAACCGTTCCAAACTTCCATTGTGCGGGATGGTTCATACTAATGACAGGCGATGTCTCCGTTAAACCGTATCCTTCCAAAATCAATATGCCCGCCGCGTGGAAAAACTCGGCGATCGATTGTGGTAACGCCGCGCCACCTGAGACGAAGAAGCGTAGCCGCCCCCCCGTTGCCGCCTTCAATTTCGCGAAAACCAGTTTGTCCGCAATGTTCTGTTGTAATTGCAAAATTGCAGACGGCTTTTTTCCCTTTTGAATCGCTGAACTGACGGATGAACCCACGGAGACACCCCAATGAAAAATCTTTTGTTTGAGCGATGAGCCTTCCTGCACGGCACGCAGGATTCTGTCATGCATGGTTTCATAGAGTCTCGGCACACTGAGCATCACTGTCGGGGCAACCTCCCGCATATTCTGGGCGACCGTGAACGTGCTCTCGGCGTAAGCCACCTTCGCACCTGAGGACAATGGCACATAATGCCCGCCGAGCCGCTCAAATACGTGTGATAGCGGTAGGAACGACAGCAACACGTCTGCATCACTGACCTCAATCAGCGATTTACACGCCTGTAAATTTGAAATGAAATTCGCATGTGTTAGCATGACCCCCTTCGGGTCTCCTGTTGTTCCTGAAGTATAGATAATCGTTGCGATGTCATTTTCGCTCACGTCGGCATCTGTTGCCTGTCCGTCCAGTTCGCAGACTTCCTCAAATTGGATAACACCTTCAGGGAGTTCACCTTCAATCGGGTCAAAGACAATTATCTGCTCAAGTGTCGGCACTTCATCCCGGATAGCGGTTACCTTCTCCAACTGCCGGCTCGTGGAGACGCAGATAATTTTTGATCCGGAATCTTTTAGAATATAACCGACCTGTGCCGCAGTCAGCGTTGAGAACATCGGCACGGTTACCGCACCGGCTTTGAGGCTACCAAAATCCGTGATTGCCCATTCGGGACGGTTCTCAGAGAGAAGTGCGACCCGATCCTCCTTTTGCACCCCTAAAGCGTTTAACCCTTTACGGAAAGCGTCCACCGATTCGCCAAATTTAGCATAAGAGATGTCTTGATAGGTGCCACCTTTCGGTTTATGCGCCAATGCGGGTTTACTGCCATAGTGTTGGATTGAGTGTTCTAACAGAGATATGAGTGTCATAAGATTGCTTCTCCTGTTTACCTCGCAAATTTCTTATAGGAGGGATCCCCGAATCCCGATGGCTATCCTAACATACGGATTGACAGAAGTCAAGTTAATCGTTCGCGAACGAAATTCCACCTAAACTTGTTTTTTTTCTTGCATTTGTGTTGTAAGTTGTGCTAAACTATTGAAAATTATCGCAGTATACCGCAATTTAAGTAGGATATAAATAAATAAATAAATATTCGTAAAATTGTGGGAAATGTGGTAAACTCTATCGTAAAGTCATCCGCGCTGTCTGAGGAGATGTCAAATGTACGATAAGAAGAATCGTAGAACTGCGGGTCCAGGTCCCGATGGGAACGACCTGTTTATTGAAGATGACGAGGAACTTGAAGAGGAACTCACTCCTGAAGAGGAGGCAATGGGTTCTGGCTATTCCTTGCAGTTAATTCACCACATTATCGCCGAGACCCCGGTAGATGACCGGCGCCGTCGCTGGCTCATGGAACTCCGTCGCTCTATTCTCAGCGATGAAGGTGAATTTCAGGAGAGGGTCCGTGCCATTCAGCAAGAGGCACTCCGTATCCACGCCGAAATGGAGGAGCAGATTGAAAAACTCACTGCACCGGCGAACCGGATCGGAACCTTGCTCGGATTGCCCAAAGAAGACATTGCCCGCGTTATCGTCGGTGGCTCCGAATACTATGCGAATATTGATCCGGAACTGGAAGCGTCCAACCTTAAAAAGGGGTTCAGCATCCTACTGAACGACGCTTTTGTCGTTGTCGGTGAACTCGGATACAACGATGCAGGTCCCATTGCAAAGATCGCCGATGTCATGCCGGATGGACGGCTCCGGATCGGTCAAGAACCGAACGCTCAAACCGTCATCCTTGAACGCTCCACGGACCTCGTAGATGAAAAACTGAAGCCCGGTGATGAGGTGCGGATTGACTCCAATTTCCGTGTCGCCCTTGAACATATCGCCGCGAAAGAGACAGACGCTTACGCGCTTGAGGCGGTCCCGAATATACCCTGGTCAAAGGTCGGCGGGCTTGAGGAAACTATCCAACGCATTAAGGACACGATTGAACTGCCGATCCTGCACCCCGAACTTTTTGAACGGTTCCAATATAGCGCACCGAAAGGTTTCCTGCTCCACGGACCTCCAGGCTGTGGAAAAACGCTCATTGGCAAGGCGACGGCTTACAATTTAACCCAGCGGCTCCGAAGGGAAAGCGGCGAGGATGTTGAAGGCTGTTTCTTACATATCAAGGGACCCGAGATTCTCAACATGTGGCTCGGCGAATCCGAGCGGAAGGTGCGAGAAATTTTTCAGATCGCCCGTGAGAAAAAAGAGGATGGCAAACTGGCTTTCGTCTTTATCGATGAAGCCGAGTCAATACTGGGGACCCGTCGGGCACTCAGATCCCACAGTATCTCGAATACACTCGTCCCGATGTTTTGTGCAGAGATGGATGGTATTGAATCACTGCAGGATGTCGTCATTATTTTAGCGACAAACCGTCCTGATTTGATTGATCCTGCCATTTTACGTCCAGGGCGCATTGATAGAAAGATTAAAGTAACACGTCCAGATGCAGAGGCTGCAAAGGATATCTTCCGTATCTATCTCACTCCTGAACTTCCCATCGCTTCACTCTTGGATGCGGAGAAGGAAACCGAAACAGGAAAGGGTGAAACACCGCCTGAAGTTATCCCGGCTGAGAAAGCCGTTGCAGATCTTATCGCACAGGTCGTTGATGAAATGTTCCGTGAAGACGAAGACAACCGATTCCTTGAAGTGTCTCTCAGGAGTGGCAGACGTGATATCCTCTATAAAGGACATCTCTGCAGCGGGGCGATTATTGAGTCGATTGTGCAGCGGGCGAAGGAATCCGCACTCAAACGTGCGATTCAGAACCCAGAGAAGGAAAGTGGTATTACACGCGCCGACCTGTTAAATGCTCTCGCAGCAGAATATGGTGAAAGCGAAATCTTCCCGCCGACTGAGGCGACTGAAGACTGGCTCAAACTCCTTGATTACGATCCAGCGAATGTTGTCAAAGTTACACCTATCAAGGCGGAGAAACAGGAGCGACGCAAAGCCTCCGGATCACGCGTTATTTAATTTTTCCGTGCGGTTCGGTGAGGTGAATAAAAAACGAGCCTCTCCGTATATCCGCTCTCCATTTCATTACGGGCTATGTGTTTGTTGTTATTTTGGGATGTATCGCTCCTCAAATCCAGTTGGGACTTCACCAGAAACCTGCGCGTAATAGAAGGGCGCGCAGTCCAGGGGCTCGTAGTTTAAAATATGGAAAGACTTTTTGGAATCGAAACTGAATACGGAATAACGCTCGAAAATGAAGCGCACCTTGATGCCGTCAAGCAATCTATTGAGCTCATAAAAAGCTACCGACAGGAAGATTTTCGACCCGTGTGGGACTACCGCGGCGAGGACCCGTTTCGAGATGAACGCGGCTTTCGGGCGAATGCCCTCTCCAATCACCCTGATGAGAAGGAAGAGGAAGAACGCGACCGGAACCGCAATCTTAAAGAACGGCTCTCTTTTGCTGAAATCAAAAGCGATCACATCCTCGCTAACGGGGCACGGCTCTACAACGACCACGCACACCCGGAGTATTCAACGCCTGAATGCAGTCGTCTCTTCGACCTCGTCGCACACGATAAAGCCGGCGAACGCATCCTTCAACGGTGTGCCGAAACACGCAGTCAGAAACTCGGAAGACGGGTGCTTTTATACAAAAATAATACCGATTTCCATGGGCATAGTTACGGGTGCCACGATAACTACCTGATGGCACGCGAAGTACCGTTTGAAACGCTTAAGCAAGGTATCATGCCGTTCTTTATTACACGCCAGATCTTCGCAGGCGCAGGAAAGATCGGCATTGAAACAGAAGCCGGACTCGCGACCCCAGGACACTACCAGTTATCTCAAAGATCCGATTTCTTTCACGTGGAGGCGAGTGTGGATACCATGCATAACCGTCCTATCGTCAACACGCGAGATGAACCGCATGCGGATGCCTCTAAATATCGTAGGTTACACGGCATCGCGGGCGATGCGAATATGTCCGAATACGCAACGGCACTCAAGGTCGGCACGACAGCACTTGTGATTACCTTGATTGAACAACGACGGATCCCAGAGCACTTAGCACTCGTCAACCCCATTGATACCATCAAAACTGTATCGCATGACCAGACGTATCGTTGGATAGTAATGACGGCGGAAGGGAAAACAATGTCCGCCATCGACCATCAACGTGAGTATCTTGCCCTCGCACAGAAGTATCTTAGCAATAGCGAGGTAACCTCGTTCCTCCCTGAAACCGACTGGGTGCTCACCGAGTGGGAGGATACCCTCAACACCCTTGAGGCGGACCCAATGTCGCTCACGGATCGACTGGATTGGGTCGCGAAAAAATGGTTGCTTGAAACGTTTGCTGAGGAAGAGGGAGTCGCCTGGGACGACCCATGGCTCCAAAGTTTGGATTTAGAATATCACAACATCGATCTTGATGAAGGGTTATACTATGGGATTCCGATGCGGCGCGTCGTCACGGACGAACAGATTGATGCCGCCCTCCATAATCCACCTGCTGACACACGGGCATACTTCCGCGGACGCGCTGTAGATCGATTCAGCAGTGCCATAAAGGCGATACAGTGGGATAGTATTACCTTCACTGTAAACGGACGCACCCGCGAAGTCAATCTAAATGCCCTCGCGGATGCGGCGATCGCACGCCAATATAACGAGGTGCTCGATCAATCGCCAACCGTTGAGACGCTCATTGAGAAGTTGCATCTATAAAAAAGGAGACATAAAATGACAGCCAAAATGATTGCTCAACTTGAACGGAAACAAAGGGACACCAAACCCATCGGTCCCGGTGATGGTGATAGTGATAACGAGGGACCCAAAAGACAGAAAGTCAGCCGGCCCGATACACAAGAACTGCTCAAACGGATGCGCCGTGTTGACAAAGATCAGTCCAGACGGTATCGCCAAAGAACGGGGGAGTAATGAACGCTTTTTTTAATAATTCGCAAAGCGTTAAATCAAGCGATAACCATAAAGGGGATTTCCTCAGTCTTTTAAAACAAGCAAACTATCCTTTGACAATAGATGTGCCGTCGGAAACATCACAGCACGGTGCTGACATTGAGATAGCACATAGCACAACCGTTGTTGCTGTTCGTTACCGAGAGGGTGTTATGATCGCAGGTGACCGGCGTGCCACCGCTGGCACTTCTGTCATCTATGATCGCGCAGAGAAGGTTTTACAGATTGATAGGCATTCTGTGCTCGCTATTTCAGGTTCACCCGCAATCGCTTATGAGATCGCCCGAATATTGGAGCATTCGTTTCAATACTTTCGCCGCAGCCAGCTCCAAGAATTGAGTCTTGAAGGCAAGCTCCGAATGCTATCGCGGCTCATCCGGGAGAATCTGCCGATGGCACTTCAAGGTATCGGGGGCGTTATCCCGATCTTTGCACTCTACGATTTGAATACCGCTGATGACAAGAATGGCGGCAAGATTTTCTTCTATGACGCACTCGGTGCACATTTTGAAAACGTCAATTTTGCCACGACCGGTTCCGGCTCCATCTGGATCCGCGGCGTTTTACGCTATCTCTCTCGATTCGGTGATACCCCCTTGCGGGAGATGGATGAGCGGCAGGCGACCATCACGATCTTACGCCTTTTGGACACAGCCAGCGAGTACGATGCCGCAACAAGCGGTTACAATGCAAGGGCACAAATATTCCCAAATATCAAAACTGTGACACGCACCGGCGTTGAAGATATTCCTGACGATGAATTGGAAACCTGTTACGCTGAAGCACAACCCGACGGAGAGACTGTTTAGTCTCGCATCTATACCGAATTTCCAAGGTCTGTTATAGAGCGCGCGTAGTTCGTAACATTGTCCTGCAGGTTTCCTATAGAGGCTTGCACAAGGAGGACGGATACGGAAGCGCACAGTATTCTCCAAACGCACCTAACCGAACCGCAAGGAAAAATTAAAAAATCGTCCAAAGCGCGCAGCTCGTAATGAAATGGAGAGCGAATTTCAGAACGAGATGTCAAAGCACAAACCCGCGGCGTTTAACCGCAAGGAACAATTAAAAAACCGCAAGGAAAGTTAAAAGAATGCGAGATGAACCGTATCGCTGGATAGAAGCGATTCAAGACCGACGAGATTACATTGAAGACCAACTTCGGGTCGGAAGTCCCGTTGTAGGGCTTACCTATAACCAAGGCATGGTACTCCTCACGATTGGTAGAGGACAACGCAAAATTTTTGAAGTGCATGACCGAATCGCACTCTCCGCAATCGGACATCCCGCCGATATTGAACGCCTCCGAATGCTTGTGACCGATACCGCCAGCGTCCAAGGTTTCCAAAATGCCACCGAAGATGTCAACCTACACCGACTCACGAACTTCGTTTTAGCACATACCTTTAAACAAGCGTTCGAGTCCATTGTCGGTGAAGCGTATATCATTAAAATGTTGCTCGCTGAACTCGGCAGCACAGACGGTAAAAACCGTTTTACCTGTATCAACTACGACGGGAACGTCCGAACAGACACAACCGCTACCGTTATCGGCGGAACAGAAGCCATCGAGACGGGAATGCAAAACTATCTCGCGACGGCTTCTACAGATGCCGACAGAGATTTAGCCGCTGCCCTCCAGTTGGGTTTAGAAGCGTGGGCAGTCGGTAGAGAATTGAGTTCACGGGAACCGGAGGAAGCCGAATCGGAGGACACCCAGATAGATACTTCCCAGATGCACGAAATTATCAAGCTTGCACGAGAAGATGGTGAAATTGAAGCAGGGGTTTTGGAGACAACCCAACGCGGAACGAGTAAATTTCGGCTGCTAACCTCTCAGGAAATTGAAACTGCCCTCCCATAATTTCTTTTCCTTTTTCTACCAACCTGTAGCCTGCAACAACGGCTCAGGCGGTTTTAAGGAACGCATTTGATAGTCCAAACGCCCGTTGTTCCTCCGCAAGGTAAAATTAAAAATCCGTAAGGTAAAATTAAAAATGAAGAAAAGAATTTTTGGAATCGAAACTGAATTTGGGTGCATGACGGATACCGAACGGGTTCGTGGGACCTCTGAAGGGGTTGCGGCGCGCGTCCGAGATTACGTCTTCGATGTGTTGGAACTCGGTCTTCGGGATATCCACTACCGGGACTGGGGCGAACCCCCAGGCAACGGCGGGTTTCTATACAATGGTGGGCGGCTCTACATCGATATGGGGCATCTGGAGTATGCGACCCCTGAATGTGGCACACTCTTTGACCTTATCGCTTACGATAAAGCCATCGAACATGTCATCAACAATATCCTCACGGATACAGGGTTACCCACGGCGTTTTTCAAAAATAATATTGATCATTTTACGGGTGCAACCTTCGGATGTCACGAAAACTTCCAAATCAGTCGGGACGTTCCCTTTTACCGTGTTGTCATCCCGACACTTATGCCCTTCTTCGTTACACGCCAAATTTACGCAGGGACGGGCAGAGTCGGGGCTTACGATGAAATGATTGAATTCGGTGATTTTCACGACGAACTTGCCGAGCATCAATACTATCAAATCTCGCAGCGCGCCGATCACATCGTCACTGAAATATACGAATGGATCCAGTTCAGCCGCGCCATCATCAATACACGAGACGAACCCCTCAGCGATTACACAAAATACCGGCGCCTCCATCTTCTCGTTGGCGATTCCAATATGTCAGAATACGCAACCGCCCTGAAGGTAGGCACGACTGCACTTTTGCTCTCTGCTATTGAAACATTCCACGACATGCATGGCGAAAAATTGCCCCTCCCGGGTTTCGAACTCGCGGATCCCGTCTACGCGATCCGGCACATCTCACGCGATAATACCTTCACGTGGCGCGTCGAACTGAAATCGGGAAAAACGATCTCTGCTGTTGATTTACAGAGAGAGTATCTTAACTTCGTTCAGGCTTTGATTACCGAACGGGACGAGGAAACCGAATGGGTGCTTGCGGCATGGGAGTCGATCCTTGATGACCTCGAAGACGGGTGGCTAAATGTTATTGATCGCGTCGATTGGGCGGCAAAGAAATGGCTGCTCGAAGCCTTCATTGATGAAGAGAAATTAGATTGGGAGGATCCTTGGATTAAAAGTCAAGATTTAGAATATCATAACATCCATACGGAAAGCGGACTCTACTACGCCTTGGAGGCCCAGGGACACATGCAGCGGGTTGTCACCGATGAACACATTCAGCACGCTATTGACAACGCACCCCAAGATACCCGTGCCAAGGTTCGGGCATTCCTGATGCGGACCCTCACCCAAAACCGAATGCCTTGTATTGTTGACTGGCATCAAATATATGCAGGACACACAGAATACTTTGAGATGAAAGAACCGTTTGACACCAACATCACAAAGGCGCAAAGATGGATGAAACGGCTCCGGAAACGCCCCCCACGCACCTGATTTCTTCATTATTCTATATATCGTTGTAAAATAAATTTGACATTCAGCGTTTCCTGTGGTATACTTAACTCTGTTGCAAAATAAATTTGACGAAGTTAATTTTTTGTAGTATACTACATACTATCGTTTGGGGGTGTAGCTCAGTTGGGAGAGCATCTGGTTTGCAACCAGAAGGTCAGCGGTTCAAATCCGCTCATCTCCATCCGGGTTAGCTGTCTTCAGGAGAGGCATAATTGCCTTTAGTACGAGAGGAACAAGGTGGGCAGGCTCGGAGACCGAACGGCAGATTCGGTTCTCACGCTAAAAAAAAACGATAGTTGGTCGAATTTTGGCGAAAATTAGGTTTTTTTGCAAAATAAATTTGACAAAGTTATTTTTTTGTGGTATACTTACCATTGACGCACATAGGAGTCGCTCATTTAGGTGAGCATCTGTCATAAGTATGACAGACAGCGGTTCGATCCCGTTCAGCTCCATCGCCTATAATTAAATAGGTGTTGTTCTTTGACAATTGTATATAGAGGGTAAATCGGTAGAATAATTGATATTACTTATCAAGCTACTAAGAGCTTACGGTGGATGCCTTGGTGCCAGGAGTCGACGAAGGGCGTGACAGGCTGCGATAAGCTTCGGGGAGCCGCTTAATAGGCTTTGATCCGGAGATTCCCGAATCGGGCAACCGAGCAGGTTAATCCCTGCTACTCGTGTTTACACGAGGGACAACCAGGAGAAGTGAAACATCTCAGTACCCTGAGGAAAAGAAAGAAAACCTCGATTCCCCCAGTAGCGGCGAGCGAAAAGGGAAGAGCCCAAACCCGGTATATGTTCAAGCCTGAACGCGTTGTATATCGGGGGTTGTGGGGTTCGTTAGGTGTGGGTTCAGACACGCCGGAGAGGACCGTGCTTCTAGTCTAATGTCTCTGGAAAGAGCAACCGGAGCGGGTAAAAGTCCCGTGGACGAAAGAAGTGGCGCCTTTCAACGAGTACCCCAAGTACTACGGGATAGACAAACCTGTAGGAATCTAGGAGGACCACCTCCTAAGGCTAAATACTCCCTGGCGACCGATAGTGAACGAAGTACTGTGAAGGAAGTGGTGAAAAGTTCCCCCATTAGGGAAGTGAAAAGCCCCTGAAACCGTATAGCTTACAAGCTGTGGTAGTGCTAAGTCACGCAAGTGACATGCATGACCGCGTGCCTTTTGCATAATGAGCCGGCGACTTACTCTGTGTAGCAAGATTAAGCATCTTTGATGTGGAGTCGTAGCGAAAGCGAGTCTGAATAGGGCGTTGAGTTGCATGGAGTAGACCCGAAACCAAGTGATCTATCCATAGGCAAGGTGAAGCATATGTAAAAATATGTGGAGGCCTGAACCCACCAATGCTGAAAAATTGGGGGATGACCCGTGGATCGGAGTGAAAGGCTAATCAAACTTGGTGATAGCTGGTTCTCCCCGAAATAGCTTTAGGGCTAGCCTTATGCGTTCGGCAGTGGCGGTAGAGCTCTAATTGGACTCGCGGCCCCACCAGGTTAGCAACTCCAGTTAAACTGCAAATGCCATTGTCCTAAGCATGGGAGTCAGTCAGTAGGGGATAAGCTCTATTGACGAAAGGGAAACAGCCCAGACCACCAGCTAAGGTCCCTAAATACACGCTAAGTGGTAAAGGATGTTTTGTTGCTGAGACAGCCAGGATGTTGGCGTAGAAGTGGCAATCATTTAAAGAGTGTGTAATAACTCACTGGTTGAGCGACTTTGCACCGAAGATTTCCGGGGCTAAGCGTGTTACCGAAGCTGTGGATGTTCCAGAAGGGTTCCGTCAGGGGCCCGTATGGGGTGTGGTAGGGGAGCGTTCTATAGTAGGACTGAAGGAGAACCGTAAGGTGCTCTGGACGAATTAGAAGTGATTATGCCGGCATGAGTAACGATAAAACAAGTGAAAAGCTTGTTCGCCGAAAGCCTAAGGATTCCTGAGCAAGGTAAATCCCCTCAGGGTTAGTCGGATCCTAAGCCGAGGCCGAAAGGCGTAGGCGATGGGAAGCAGGCATAATATTCCTGCACCACCATGATACGGACGAAACTAGGGGAGACGCAGACAATAAGGACTACCAGCTGATGGATATGCTGGGTTAAGCCCGTCGGAGCGCACCAGGCAAATCCGGTGCATTATGCTCCTCAGGGTGAACAGGATTCCGTAAGGATGCAAACTGTCTCCACGGTCTGCCAAGAAAAGAACCTCGAGTGGACAACTCATGGTGACCGTACCGTAAACCGACACAGGTAGGCGAGGAGAGAATCCTAAGGCGCTCGAGAGAACTCTCGCTAAGGAACTCGGCAAAATTACCCCGTAACTTCGGGAGAAGGGGTGCTTTGAGTAGGGTTTCTGAAAAAAGCCGCAGTGAAATGGCCCATGCGACTGTTTACTAAAAACACAGGTCTCTGCTAAATCGCAAGATGATGTATAGGGACTGACGCCTGCCCGGTGCCAAAAAGTTAAGGTGAGGAG
>VXPE01000123.1 GCA_009839745.1 Candidatus Poribacteria bacterium | reverse complement strand
AACCCCCTAAATCCCCCTTATCAGGGGGACTTTAAGAGAAAATGCGTAAGTCCTAAACAATTTAAACCTATGTAGCAATCGAAAGATAGGAAAGCCAGTGGCTGATGAGGTCAGTGGTTTGCTTGATGATACGGAATCTAAAATTCATTTGCTATTTTCTCACAGGTGTGGTATTATTGTATCTTTGAGGAGGATTTCAAAAATCGTGGCATCAATTAATGACATCGCAAACGAATTTATCCGGGAAGAGATCGAAGAGTTCCTGGAGGAACCCGACGAGATAGCACGCACTATTGAGATGTTCGCACAAGCGACCCCTGCTATGCAAACCATCGCTGCTGCGCTGATTGATGGTGATCATCACACCGTCGATGAATTGACGGAAGCGGCACTCGAAGAAGGCACAGAAGCGTTAGAAATTATGGATGACGGACTCATCGCTGGGATGGGGATCGTTGGTATCAAGTTCCGTGAAAACTTCATTTTTGTGCCAGAAGTCTTGGCGTGTGCCCGTGCAATGAAGGCAGGTATGACGCATATCGAACCGATTCTCTCGGATTCCGGTATTGAACCGATCGGGACAGTGATTATGGGAACCGTCAAGGGTGACCTACACGACATTGGCAAGAATTTGTGCATCATGATGTTGCGGGGTGCAGGTTTCGTGGTCCACGATTTAGGGGTTGATACCTCTGAGGACGAGTTCATTGACGCCGTTGAGGAACACGAAGCCCCGATCCTCGGGATGTCGGCACTCCTAACAACGACAATGCCGAATATGGGAAAGACGATTGACGCTTTTATTGATGAGGACTTACGGGAAGAAGTGAGAATTATGGTAGGGGGTGCCCCAGTTACACAGACATTTGCCGATGACATGGGTGCTGATGGATACGGTAAAGACGCCCTGGCATGTGTCGCACTCGCCAAACAATTCCTTGAGGAACCGAACGAAGAGTGGTAGGATGAAAAAAATAGATAAAGTTGAATACGAGAAACGCCTCAATAAAATCACACAGATTTTTGAGGAGCTGGTTGTCCATGCAGATGAACAATCGACGTATCGGTGTCCCTACAAAAATCGCTTTGACCAGTGCACCGCGAAGTTCGGTTGCCGAAATCAGCGAAAGATTGATGAAGGGACCGGGCTTTTGTGCGTCGGAGACGATAAGTTAGATTATCGGAGTGCGTGGGAGACTGAGGCTTCGGGCCAACCCGCAGACATACACAGCACCGGCACAATTACATGTGACGGACAGGCATATCAACTCACGCCTGGGAAAACCGTTTTTGACTACGCAGACGATTTAACCGTCCAAGTCCCCACCTCCTGCTTCCGCACCGGACAGTGCCACGAATGTATCGTCGAGATTAAACGGGGTATGGACAGCCTTCAACCGCCAAATGAAGCAGAAGCCTTCCTCCGAGATAACTATCGTCTCGCCTGCCAAGCAGTTGTTCTTGACATTGACAAAGAGATTGAGTTCACACCCCTTCGACGCACCCCAAGAATCTTGACGCACACCGTCACGCTAGAGGGGAGTGAGTTCAAATTAGATCCACGGGTTACACACCGCGATGGTGTCGTCTATTACAATGACGAGCCTATCGACCGTTACCGCGGACATCTCTACGGACTCGCCTTGGACATCGGCACAACGACAGTGGTAGCGAATCTGGTTGATTTAGAGAATGGGAAAACGGTTTCTGTCAGTTCCTTTGAAAACCCGCAGCGTTTCGGTGGAAGCGACATCATGAACCGCATCTCCTACGACGGTGAATTTCAGGGAGAACTCCGACGCTCGTTGCTTGCCGCACTCAACAGCGAAATCATGGAGATGTGCGCACGCCACAATTTCGTCCGCCAGGAGATTTATGAAATCGTGGTTGCGGGGAACACAACGATGCGCGATATCTTCTTTAAGCAGGATGTTCAGAGCATTGGTCAAAAGCCGTATAAATCTCTGATTGAGCATGCGTATCGGGACGGGACCCGCGCAACCACCTCTCTTACTGAAAAAGTGCGCCGCTTGGGTATCCGTGCGAACCCGAAAGCGATGGTCTACAGTTTACCGCTGATTGCGAGCCATGTCGGGGCAGATGTTGCGGCGGATTTAGTCTCGATCGATATCCCTGTGCAGGATGAGGTGATTATGTTGGTGGATGTCGGGACGAATACAGAGGTCGTTGTCGGAAATGCGGAACGGATGGTCGCTGCGTCATGTCCTGCGGGTCCTGCATTTGAAGGCGGCGGCATTGAATACGGAATGCCCGCTTACCCGGGTGCGATTGAGTCTGTGAAATGGAACGCGGGTCAGTTCAATTGTGAGACAATTGAGGGGGAAGCACCGCAAGGGTTATGCGGTTCTGGGTTGATTTCGCTCCTTGCTGAGCTGCGCCGGAACAACCAGATGAGCCCGAAAGGCGCATTTGCAGATAGAAAACAACGCGTCATGTCCGTTTTGCCGGAACACGGTATTACTTTCTCACGCGCGGACGCGAGCAATTTGGCGCAAGCAAAGGCGGCAAATTACTGTGGACAATATATCGTTCTGCGGCACTTCGGTTGCGCGCCTGAAGACATTAAGAGGCTCTTTTTAGCCGGCGGCTTTGCCAATTACGTTAACCTACAGGATGCTATTGAAATCGGATTTCTCGCCCCTGTCCCAGAAACGAATGTCGTTAAGATCGGTAATGCAGCGATAGCGGGCGCGACGGCTGTCCTCCTCTCTGATCAAAAGCGCGCTGATATTGAAGCGTTTGTCGACAATATTGAACATATTGAATTAGAGACAACCCCCGATTTCTTTGATGTATTCGTGGAAGGGTGTCAATTCAAACCTATGCCCACAACCTTCTAAGGAAGGCAAAAGAATGGAAGGGTTTTTGCTTGGGTGTTTCTTCAGATATACGGAAAGGAACGTGAAACCAATCGCACATCTCATCGAACCGCAAGGTAAAATTAAAAACTTTCAAGAACGCTTGAAGTCTGAGGAACCGATTTTATACGACGGTGGATTCGGTTCGCAGCTATTCGCACGGGATATAGAACTCGCCAACAGTGCACTCGCCAACAGCCTACATCCGACTGCTGTTATTGACATTCACTCGGATTATATCAAGGCAGGTGCTGAAGCGATTGGGACAAACACATTCGTGGCATCTCCACTCCACTTAGAGATGGCTGGACAAGACCTATCCGATGCCAAACGGCTCACACGCCTCGCCGTTCAACACGCCAAAGCAGCGGTCGCACAGAGCGACAGAGCGGTCTACATTGCAGGTTCTGTCGGGCCCTCGCCTGGTGCCATTGAAGCCGACAGCGGAGATACCACTTTTGGCATTCCAAACGCTGATGCGAGAGAAGCGCATAAATTGGTTATCCATACCCTCGCAGAAGAGGGTGTGGATTTTCTCTGCCTTGAAACGATGTTTTCTGCGAAAGAAGCCGCAATCGCTGTAGATGTTGCGCGTGAGACAGGCATCCCTATTGCAGTGAACATGACTTACAAATGGACAAAGGAGCGGCGAACGGGCAAGATTATCTACCGAACCGATTGGGGGAATTCTCCAGCAGACCTGATCGATACTCTCATGAACAACGATTTATCGGGAGGCGATTCACTCTTAGAATCCGTGAGTATCCTCGGTGTGAACTGCGGTGCTGAGTCCAGGCGCGAGGAACATACGGGGATGCCTTATGCGATTGCTGGAACGCAGCAGTTGCACACGGTACTGACTGAAACAAGCATCGAGGGTAAACGGATGATGGCGTATCCCAACGCTGGCATGCCGAAACTCGATGAGAACCACCAAACCGTCTACACGCAGAACCCAACGGAGATGGCAAGTTATGTTCCCGCTCTTATTGAAGCAGGGGCGTACTTAATAGGTGGCTGTTGTGGAACAACCCCGGCACATATTAAAGCCTTTCGGGAAGCAATCGTGTCGTATCGATCGACATAGGTGTAATTTTGGAAGAAGCGGGACAATGCCTGAAAAAAATAAAGAGCGTGCAGCCTAGAATGAAATGGAAAGCGGATATACGGAGAAGAACTTTCAGCTCCCTGAGCGAACCGCAAGGTAAATTAGAAAAATGGAAACTGTAACACTTACCTATAAAAGACCCCCCAACCGAGTCAATCATTTTCAACAGGAATTACTTTATCTCGACGATACGGTTATTGTTACCTCTCAACGGGTTAAGCCCTCCTCACCGATAGTTCAGAAGGGTGAGACGGTTTTGGCGGATAACTTCGCCGCAGTCTGGTTTGTGTTTACAGGGTCATGGTATGATGTCGGCAAAGTCTATAACCTTGAGAACGCATGGACCGGCTATTACTGTGATATTATGAAACCGGTCAAGCGAAGCCTGGATGCAAACGGGAAACTGAATCGTTTTGAAATAACGGATCTATTCTTAGACCTTTGGATAAACCCAGATGGCACCTACGAAATTCAGGACGAAGACGAGTTTGAAGAGGCAGTGCAGCAGGGTGCGATTGACGCTGCATTGGAAAGAAAAGCACTGGAGGTCCTAAAGGCATTAATCGCTGAAGTTGAATCTGGACACGTGGAACGTCGCTTACAAGAGGTAATGCGTAGAGCGGAGTTCCCAAATTTGCAGGAGTACATTCGGTGATAGCGGATGGACCTTAATTTACCCGTAGATTCTTAGTATAATTCTAAAGCGCGTAGCTCGTAATGAAATGGAGAGCGGATTTGAGAATAGAGCCCTAAAGCACAAACTCACGACTCTTAACCGCAAGGAACAATTAAAAAATGGCAACATTAGCAATAAACGGAGGCGAACCTGTCCGCACGGCTGGATTCCCTGCGTGGCCCACGTTTGATCCAGCCGACCTTGAAGCGTTTGAAACTATCTACAAGAGTGGGCACTGGGGTGTTGGGGGACCGAAGGTTCCCGAATTCGCACAACAGTTCGCAAAATTCCAAGGCGCGAACTATGGCGTTTGCGTCAATAGCGGCACCTCGGCACTCTATATCGCCCTAAAAGCCGCTGGTGTTTGTCCGGGCGATGAAGTTATCACCACACCCTACACGTTCCAAGCCACAGTCGTCGCGATTCTGATGACACATGCCGTGCCGGTCTTTGCAGATACTGCCCCCGACAGTTTCCTGCTGGATCCTTTAAAGGTTGAAGACGCCATAACCGAGAAAACGAAAGTAATTTTACCGGTTCATATCGCCGGCTATCCCGCAGATATGGATGCCCTTATTGACATCGCGAATCGGCATAACCTGGGGATTGTCGAGGATTGTGCGCAGGCACACGGTGCGGAATGGCGTGGACGAGGGGTCGGCAGTTGGGGACATTTCGGATGCTTCAGTTTCCAATCATCCAAGAACCTGTGTGCGGGCGAGGGCGGCATCGTTCTTGTAAATGATCGGGAACTTTACGAACGTGCGTGGGCATTGCATAATTGTGGGCGCACGCTACCCGATGCTGAGTTCGGAGAGGCGGAACCCTTTGGTGGCAACTTCCGAATGACGGAGTGGCAGGCTGGATTACTCCTGTCCCGCTTGACTCGGCTTGAAGCTGAAACCAACCATCGGCATCAAAACATGCGATGGTTAGATGGATGGCTTGGCGAGATTCCGGGCATTAAAGTCACACGGCTTGACCCGCGTGCCACACGTGGCGGATGCCACGGCTATAAGGCGATCTTTGATTCTGAGGAGTTTGAAGGCATCTCCCGTGAGACGTTTCTCCGTGCCATGCGGGCGGAAGGGATACCGATGGGACATTGGTATACCACCCCCATGTATCGCGAAGCATTTCTCGCCTCTAATCTTTTCGGTCAAAACCTCAATTATGACGATACGCATTGTCCAGAAACTGAAAAGATATGTCAAACAGGTCTCTCCTTAAGTCAAAACGTGTTGATGGCGAGTGAAGAGGACATAGAGGATATTGTTAAGGCGGCGATTAAAATTCGCCGGAACGTCATTCAGTTAAAGTCGGAAACATCTTAGTGGAATAGTTGTCAGTTATCAGTTAAAAGAGGCTTCTTTTAAACAAAAACCTCTTAACTGAAAACTGAAAAGATTTTTTTAATGAAGATTATAGTAAAACCCGTAATTACCTTTACACTTTTTTGCATCGGCGAGGTTAGGAAACCTCGCCTACCGGGGGCAGAAGTGTAAACTTATTTTCAAAATCTACTATAATTTATTAATTCGGTAATTCCTGAACGTGCGATAAATCGCACTACTACGAACCAACCCGTTTGTAGTAGGGAAACCCTTCATGGTTTCCCGTCTATTACCGATTTATTTTTTTAACCTCATACAAAAAATCTGACTGCTGAAAACTATTTTGATTTTTTTACTATCCTTTTCAATCTTAAGGGACTCTATATAGGCAAATCCACAGAAAGAGGAGAAAACCATGTCTAACGAACGTGAATCCCAGAAGGAAATCCGTCGGCAGAAGGAGATTCGCCAGATTCTGCGGCTATTGGAAATGACTGCACGCATCATAGAAACCTCAGCGATTACAGACCAATTTTCAGGAAGTGAGGAGCGATGCGCCCGACAATTTAACAATGCACTTGAGCTCCTGACCGATCTCAATGCAGTGCCCGAGGATCTGTTTGAACCTTTGGAAGACCATGATGCATCTTTTGGCGATATTTGCTTTGCCTGCCACCAAGTCGCTGCCTACGTTAAAGAAAGCTGCGCTGATGACTTTGTTGACTTCACGCAAATCAAGAAAACGATTGGCGATGAGTTGAAAGATGTCAGGGAAGTTGTGCGGCAATCAATGCCTTCCTTCCTCAAAGATGTTTGGAGCGGACAAACACAAGAAAATGATGCTGATACCCCTGAAACCGTTGAGATTGTCTCAGACGATGATGAGGAGGCGACAGCTGTCGAACAGCGTATTGCCAAACTTGAAGGGCAAATGGAGACTGTTGTGGAGATCCTCCAAGAGATTCGGACCCAACAGCTTGACCAGAACAAAGAACTTTAGAATAGGAGACGGAGCCATGGTTATCGGAGGTCCCTTGCTGAAACTGCACACCTCTGGTGGGAACATCTATTTGCAAAAGGCATCGGATTAAACGGTAGAGTTTACCAATGCTTAAAGGAGTACATCCGTTGTCCCAGAAACAATCCTAAAATTGCCCATAGACTCCCCATCACGAATTCGCCGAGCATTGTCCCTAAAAACAGGGGTAGTGTTCGGCGATACGCTCCGATCCCACCGTGGCGAATCAGTATAGATTTTAGCACCCACGCCAAGAATACGGGAAACCACAGCCTACCGAAATTCCAATTGCCCGCAAGCGGATAGGCGAGCGGATGCAGCTGCCACCAAATAAATCGCAGGCGCATAAAGAGCGTCGTGAGCGTCAAAGTGATACCGAAGCCAAAAAATCCCATGCGTCCCCAGTCCGTGTCGTTCGGGAGCGTTAGCCAGCGTTGTAGATCACTGAAAGCCTCCTGTCCGCGCCATGTTCCGAGATTACCATGTAAGTAACCCGCATGAAGGAACGCAATGAACCCAATCACCAGTCCAATAACCGTGGCACCCCACATCACCCACAGAATCTGACGAACGTTGATCCCACCTCTGTCAGCGAGTTTAAAGCCTTCCAATTGATTCGGCATCGGTTGCGAGCGGTAGTTGCGGGTAAATCCATAGAGGAAAGCGAACCCCGTTAGCGTTGGGGCACCAATTCTTCTGGAACCCACAAGCGAAGTGAGGAAGAGTCCAGGACCGGCACGATAGAAATCCATCGTTGGTGTTCCAAGTTCAGCACGCA
The DNA here is from genome assembly GCA_009839745.1 of Candidatus Poribacteria bacterium. Lineage (NCBI taxonomy): Bacteria > Candidatus Poribacteria > Candidatus Poribacteria bacterium. The sequence goes on along the minus strand of VXPE01000123.1, from coordinate 14,119 downwards.
TCCGGGTGAACGCTAAAACAAGTATAAATTGTATGCTGAAGAAGCCAAGCACCCCCCACCATGACATCCCCGCCTTGAGGCAAAACCCAAACACAACTGCAATACCAAGCAGGAATCCAACAAACGCGCTCCGGTATCCCATCGGTTCATTTGTTGTATCCAGATTCGTTTTCAAACCTAAGATACTCCGGACAACCTGCCAGAGGTGCTTGTGTGTTATCCAAAGCGCAAAGAAACAGAGACCAAAATACGCACCCGTCGACTGCATATCAATGTGCGGATAACCCGGTGTCTGATTCATCCCTGTCATTGCCCCAAAGACGAGTTGTGCCTTCCAAAAGAGGTAGAACAGCCAGCAAGAGAGCGCCAAATCCAGGGGCATTAAGAAACCGATGCCGATAGCATAAGGGTTTAGATGAATAGGCGTTGACCCCATAGCACTCAGTGGTTTTTCTGTGAACAAAAGTCCTATATCGTGACGGATGGGGATGCTCGGCACGTAAGGATAGAGAAAACTAATTCCATTGAGCAAATCGATCCCGCACCCGATGGCGAACCCTATCCAGAGGAGTCGGTTTCGGTAGAAACCCGCATCTTTCGTCATTTCATAAGGGAGTAGGATGATCGGGTAACTCAACTTCTCGTGTTCGATCCACTGTTTACGGAGGATGACACTGAGCATCATCATAGAGAACGCCAGGGCAGAGAAGAACACAAGCCACGCCAACACTGGCGTGAGCCATGCCTGAATATGCTCTACCTCGAATAGATTTGATGTGCCTTCATAGTAGCCTGTTAAGGCACGCCGATTCATTACGGCAATCCAATCCGGGATGTAGCGGAAAAAGAGCGTTTGCCATTCATTCTCCGGTGTAGCGAACCACGCCGCGTGCCCTAAAACACACATTGTCGCCTGCAACAGGTCATGCCCGCAGACGACGCACGCGAGCGTTACCATGAGATACACCGTCAGCATTTCTGCTTGTGTGAGCTGCCATTTCGGGAGATGGCGTGTTAAGAATAGGTTGAATATTGCAACGAGGAAAAGGGTAAAGACGGCGTTGAAGAAAATCGCCATCGTGGTGGGATACTGTGTTGTCCATACCGTTTCTGTTTGAACAACGAGGTAGATATTGAGTGGCAGCGATAACAATCCTAACAGAATGGCGCGCCATGTGATATTTTCAGATTTTTTAATTTTTCCTTGCGGTGGAACGACGGGCGTTAGCACTTTGGCGTGCGTTCCTTAAATCCGCCCTCCAAATGTAAAGCAAAGACAAATTATGCCATTTAAGGAGAACCTAATTTCATTACGGGCTAACTGTTTAGGTTTATTTTTACTGTTGTAATCCCAGGCGGTAGCCTGCAACAATACGCAGAAATACGCAGAAATACCCTATCAATACGCAGAAATACCCAAGCAAAAACACCCCAAGCAAAAACACGCAGGCGGCTATGAGAACAAACCTTCAATGAACAGAAGACATCATTTAACGCCACGCGAACAATTAAAAAGCTCGCTCTTGACCATAGAAAATTCGGGGTTTCAACGACGGGGAAAAGGGTGGATCCAGCGGGAAGGCGAACTCTACCCGAAGGATACCTGTCCCACTAAACTGAGAGAGACTCCCACGCAATCCAAACCCAACGCTTCGCTTCGGTCGTAGTAAATTGAAGGTGCGTGTGCCATTCCAAATGTATCCAATATCTGCAAAGACGACACCACTCAATATAACGCCGAGATGAACGCGTCTGTCGCTAAACGGACGCGCCACAGATGTTGCCACCGCTGCCAGTGCTTCATCTATTTTTCGGAAAACTGTTCCACCGAATATCGTTCGGCTTTCAAGACTCAGCAGCAGCATCTTTTCACCACTAAACTGCCGATAGGCGTAGCCGCGTAGCCCATCGAACGCCCCCAAGAGCACCTGACTGCGTCCACTCCACCCAAACTGCATTTCCGTTTTAAACTGCATGACAAACGTCTGATGAAAATCGAAAAGGCCGTTCTCTCTAAAACCGGTTTCAAGTGTATAGATATCGCCTGTGTCGAATACATCTGTGTAAAACCAAGCCGTTTGTGTTTGGAGGACGGAACGTTCCAGCCGACTCGTAAAGTTCGTGCTAAATGCCAATGTTGTCAAGTTAAAGAACTTACCTCCGTTCATCCATCCGGATGCCAAAGCCAGTTCGGCGTAAGATTCTGCCCGGTCAGCGGCGTATAAAGGTGAAGCGTATCCGAGCGAAAGCGCGTATTGAGAGCCGATAAGAAAATTTTCTTCTTGCCCCATCCGTCGGAGGAATCGGGTTTTGTGATACGCAATACGCTGTCTCCCTAAGGTGAATCCGATCCGTTTTATGTCTCGGTTCTCTAACATGGCACTGGATCCGCTTGATTTTTCAAGCAGCACGTATTTTGAACGTCGTGAAGCTGCCCATAACCCTATATAATTCTGTTGCTGTCTGTCTCCGAAATATCGTCGGACGTTTGCAAAGGTTCCCTGTAGATTTTGTTCAAACGTATCGGTTTTCTTCGCGTTTTCATACCAATATATCGGATTAACCGATTCAGAAAAACGCACACTTGCACTCCATCGACTTTTCAGCGTATATTGGGGACGTTCTAACAGCACCACCAAAGAATCGCCTTCGCGTTTCTGGATATATTCACCATCAAAGTTCCAGTGCGAATTGAAGAGGCGCGGGTTATTATACCGTCCTCTCACGAGGCTCCGCGTCTTCTCACCGACTTCGCTAATCCTTTCGTAACGCCACAATGTGCCTTGACCCGATCCAAACATGTTTGGATCTCGAAACTGTAGCAGCCAATACCGCTTTTGGTTGTTTAGGTTCAGATCCCCTCCCAATGGAAAGGACAAGAGTTCCCTAATAGTGGTGTGAATCGTAACGGATTTGGACAGCTCATCCCACTGCGCGTCAACTTTAGCAGCGCCAATATAAGTCTTGCGGCGGAGGATCTGTTCGCTTTCCTCTCTATCCGCTTCTGTGTAGATATCCCCTGGCATAAACAGGAGTTCTCGGCGGACAACGTCCTCTTTCGTCTGTATATTGCCAGTTACGATGATGTTGCCGACACGCCCTTCATCAATCTCAATGCCGAGATAAACCCCGTCTGCGAATTTCTTCACAGAGAGTTGCTCCTCATCCACCCGTGCGAAACGGTACCCGTTTTCCCGATAAAAGCGCGTAATCGCTGCAAGGTCGGATTTCAGAACGGATTCATCATAAGTACTCCACACATCCGTTTGCATTAGCGCACGGATGTGTTGTTCAGAGAACGATTCGTTTCCATCAATTACGAGGCTACGTACAATATTGGTTTCATCCATAGGGGTTGGACGACCAATAGCCTGACCGCCGGCGGCTATCTCGCTGATACCCATTAAAACGATTAAGCACATTTTTAATTTTACCTTGCGGATAAATAACGCAGGTTCTAAATTTGACATGTCTTTCTCTAAATTCGCCTGCGCCGGTGTTGCAGGCTTCGGTTCCGATTTTAAGAAGGAACTACAGAATGAGCGAAAACCTGCTCGTAAGCGTAGTGGAGAGCAGGACGAAACTCAATAGTTAAAAGAACGGTTCGAGAGAAAACTTTCAAGCAACATAAGACAGATGACGAAAATAAGCAATTCCCCCCAAATCTCCCTGCCGTGTCGCTTAACGTTGTAGGCATCAGCCGCCACCGGTGTTTCCCCGATTTCGGGATCTGCTGTTGTTTGCGCACCGATCCGTCCCGCCACTTGTGATAGTGGAATCTCCGTTAAGTCAGCTTCAGTCGTATCCACATTAACAGCAAAAAAGTCGCGTCGGATTCTGTCCTGTGTTCGCACCTCGACCTGATAGATACCCGGACGTTCCGTGCCTTGAAAGCGCAGTGTGCCGTCTTCGGCAATCGGGACGACTGTGGAAGGGTCTTCAGTTTTCGGGCTTTGGTCTTCGGTGAAGCGGTTTCGATCTAACGAAGGTTTCCCGTCATGATCGGTAACTGATAACCGATACCTGATAACCGCCTTCCCACCTGCGCCCCGAGGGTAGTATGCTGTATAGGTATCCCCGACATGCCCGCCCCATGTTAAAGTATTATTGCTGGCTATTGCCGCGTAAAGTACGCTTTGTTGAAGTATTGGAAGGAAATACGGATTCACAAGTAGATCGTTAGGAGCATGAGGCGTTTCTAACCCCGATTCCATAGATGTGATCGCCTGTTGCGCGAGTAAACCACAGTTATAGAGCAACACAGCACTTGTGCCTTGACTGCGTTCAATAAGAAAGGGTGTATCATCTCCGAAACGTGCGATAACGTTAGATTCCGATGAAGGCTGCAGTGCTATGCCGTTGTAAAACTGCGGGGCGTATTGCATAGAGAATCCTTCGCTTGGAAAGATGTCGAAAATAGGATGTGTCTCTCGGTATGCCTGCACTCGTTGGGGTGGAACCCAAGTCAGTGGATTACCAAGTCGGGCAGGTAACCAAGCATTCTGAGATTGATTGTAACTTGTGGGATCGCTGTGAGCACTCACGAAGGCAATGATACTTTTGCCTTGGCGGATGAATTCTTGAAGTTGGACACTCATTTGCAGCGATAGGGTCTTTACGTCCGCAAGAACAATAACATCATAGTCTTCCAACGGAAAGGTTTCAAATTCACCGGGTGTGCATTGCGTTGGTAGAATCGCGCGAGCCTCTATAGGAAACCTGCGGGACAATGTATTGGAATAATTACCAGTTAAAGAGGACTCTGATTCAACGGACAACTGCCCCCTATAAATATGTGGATTTAACGCCAATGTTAGATATTCCGTTTGTTCGCCCACACAGAGTACGCGAACTTCACCGAGAGCATCCCAGGCGAAATAACGGTGGTTGTCGATATTAAGGCGATCGTCCGTTAGTGTGAAGTAACCGATATGCGTGCCGGGTGTCGAAAAGTTGTATGTTAGCGCGGTGTTCAACGATTCGTTCGCTGCCGCAGAAAGGCTCATGGTTTTTTGTTTCTCGCCTCCAATAAACAGGGTGAGTATATTTTCATTCAAAGGTGCTACCGAATGGTTCACAGTCGTCACGTTCAAGTGAAATGGTAAGTCTACGCCTATTAGTTGATTGGACGGACGAATTTCTTTAATACTTATGTTATGTGCTTCACCCTCTGCAACCGGAATCAAAGAAATACGTGCGCCTGAGCGATTTGGAAGTCTATTCCAGTTCTCCCATCCGTTTCGAGCGAAGTCGGAAACCAAATAGATTTCTTTGTTCAGTTGCTCTGATTCAGCAAGGATTTCGTGGGCGAGTTCAAGGCTGGGTTGAACATTCGTGGTGCGGTAGGAAGTCTCTGCATCGTTAATCGCTTCGGTGACACTCTCAATGTCGGGGGTGAGTTGGCGAAAAACAGGTTTCGGAATGTCTGACATTAATATGAGGGCGGCTCTATCGCCATGACGCAAGGTATCAATGATGTCAGTTGCCAGCGTTTTCGCTTTGTCGAATCTTACGCCATTGATGTCTTGATACGCCATACTGTAAGAGTTATCTAAAACAATAACGACATCTGTCTTTGCCCGCACGGACGCGACTGGGAGTCCGAGTGTCAAAAACGGACGTGCCAAGGCGAGTGCAATGAGCGCGATAATTGCTATTCTTAGGAGTAAAATGAGAAATTGACGGAGCTGGAATCGGCGAGCATTTTCGCGGTGTGCCGCCGTGATGAATATCAGACTGCTAAAGTCGATTGTCACCACACGACGACGGTTCCAGAGGTGAATGACTAAGGGGATACCAGCAGCGAGGAGTCCAAAGAGGAAAAATGGGTTAAGAAATGCCAATTTTTAATTATGGCCTCCTGGGCCGCTGCGTCCGTTGTCCTTGCGGGTTTCCGATTAAATCGCGACTGGATCTGGGAATTTACACAATTTTTGAAAGGTAAATTTAAAAAATCGTAATTTCAAGTTGGTTGAGTGTCTGGAGCACATCTACTGCGTATTCCATCAGATTGTCCGTCTCCAGGGTGCCTCCACCGAGTTGAATGTGGTTCGCATCAGCGACAACCTGATCCAATGTTGGATCCATTTGTACCCATTTACCGACATAGACTTCGGGCCAGAAATGGTAATAGAAAGCATCTTTCGCGAATACGATACCGGAGCAGATGCGTGCGGGAATGCCAGCGGCGCGCGCCAGAGCGATAAATAAGACTGTATGTTCCGTGCAATCTCCAGAGAGTGATTGCAGCACTGTTAATGACGAAGCAAAGCCCCCGCTCATCTTTTTGTCGTTAATAGAGGCATAAACCCACCGACATAGTTTTTCCGCTGCACGCCATGAATTAACCTCGTTCTCCAAAATCTCTTCAGTCTTTGCCTGAATATCGGGGTGATTGGCTTGAATATAGGCACTCGCGGCAAGGAATTCACCTTCTCCGTTGTGAATAGGGAGATTCGGACACTCTTCAGCGACAATTGATGGGACCTGAATGGAAAGTTTGTAGGAGGGGTTTGTAGCACCGATTTCACTATAATCCGCCTCAAGTTTCTGTCGAGGCGTAGACATAATAACTTCAGCGATGTTCCCTGTTGGGAGTTTCACTTCTGCCTCAAGGTATTCTGCTTTTGGGATCGGGAGCCTGCCAGAGGGAAGGATACGCGTTTTTAAGACAACGTCGACCTCTTCAGTACCCGCCAAGGCAGTTTCCTTGTCGGTTTTCGTTGTTACCATGGAAAGCCCCATCAACGGCACCTCCGTTCGATAGTTTACGCCGTTGGGATCAATCCACAGTTTTGCAGTAATGCCGTTCATTACGTCCATTGTCTGCTTCAGAACGTAGACCTGCTTTTCCCTCGATTGATAGGTTAAAGTCTCTTCCCGTAAAACCTCAATTTCCGTTTTCACAGGCTTCAGGAGATCGAAAATGAACACATGAAAGGTTCGTTTATCGCCTGTTTTAAGCCCTTCTCGGGTTAACAGTGATGCCACGCCTGTATGCTCAGAAATGGTGCCGGGTGGCACTGGAATTTCTGACTCGGTGGTTTCACCATTGAGCGTTGTTTTAATGTGGGCGATTCCATCTACAATCCGTCCTTCGATCTGCTTTAAACCAGATTCATTAGAGGTCAAAAGAAAATGACGCGGCATTAAGTCAGGACCCGTGTATTCAACGCGCGTAATTTCAACCGTTATGTCGGTCCCGAGTGCCTTAAAGTTCATAACTATATCGGTTTTGTTCCGAGCGACCTGTTCTCCTTGATGTTCAGTTCCTTCAATAGACGTGTGCATGTAACCGATTTTGGTGTTCATCAGCGTAAGGCTGTACCAATGTTCTATAGACATGTCCCCCCTCTGGGGTTCCAAAAGGTTGTTCTGGAATGTGTTTTGTTTTTCGCCCGCGGTGTCCGCCGGTGTCGCTGCTTGCAAGCCAATATTAAGAAGTATCGCTGCCTTGCATACAAACATAAGGCAGCGTAGATGATAAAACTTCAAAGGCTTTGCTAATATCATAATAAACTACGACTCCTCACGAAAGATGCCAAACAACACAACTATCACCCGTCATGCCGTTTCTGTAGCGTGTTCTATTGATGATATTAATTATACCTGATGGGTGGGCTTATGTCAAGTCCGCAGCGGCAGCACTACGGTCATACACACGTTGCCCTGGCAACGGTATGGGTGTGGCGTTGTTTGACCTTCTCATAGTTCCCAAATATATTCAGAAAGTTACGCTTGATGAATGCTCGAAGTCCTGAAATCGTAACAACATAAAGTCGCCCATTCGGTTTGAGATACCGCTTCGCGTCGGTCAGAAAAATCTGTAGGAGTTCCTTACCGACATTGGCAGGTAGATTAGAGGCAATGAGATCGAATTGAATATCGGGGAGATGGCTAAAACCGTTGCTCAACAGGATGTGACAGTTCTGGAGTTGATTCTGTTTCGCGTTTTTACGGGCATAGTCAACGGCTACGAAATCCTTGTCCACCATATAGACGGTTGCCGTTTGTGCACATTTTGCGAGCGTGATACCGATGGCACCGTATCCACACCCGAGGTCGAGACAGATGTCGCCTTCTTGAACGTTCAGATGCTCAATTAATAGGTGTGTGCCTGCATCAATCGCTTTTGGTGAGAAAAGCCCCCACGTTGCGGAAAAGGTAAGGGGTGTCCCCCGCAATTCCGCTCGGAAGTTGACTTCTCGTGGAAAGGAATCTACTGCCATTTTATCAGGACTCCGAGTGCATCACCGGGAGTATTCCAGAGAAGGTCAAACGCATCTTTCGCTTCGGTATAATGGAAACGATGGGTAATCATCTCAGATGCGTGAATTTCCTTGTGCTGTATTTTTTGCAAGGCGCGTGCCGCAATCTGAGAGCGAGGTTCGTCCGTTAAGATACCTGCAACGAGACGTTTGCTCATCATCTTTGAGGCGTGTAAGGGTAAGGGTGCCTGTTGGTAGAGGGCGATAAGCTGGATAATGCCGAACCGACGTGTCATATCCTGCGCCTGCTCGAACGATTTGATCCCAGCGTATCCACCGACACAATCGATCACGAGATCTGCGCCTTTGCCGCCCGTGAGCCCCAGGACGGCTTCCACGGGATCTACGTCCTCAGCGTTTATGACGGTATTAGCACCGAGTTTTACCGACAATTCACATCGGAGTGGCAACGCATCCACGGTTATAATTCGCGCCGGATTATAGCCTTGTAACACCTGCATCATCAGACTTCCTACCAAGCCTTGTCCGAGAATGACGATGGTATCTTCGGCTTTAACGCCGGACGAATCTGACCAAGCGATAGCACTGGTTGCAAGCGGTAGAAAAGTCCCCTCCTCAAAACTCACGTCGTCAAGGAGCGGGACGATGCGTCCTTCCGTTGCGTTCGGTTCAGCGACGACATATTCGGCGTGCGGTGCGACAACCATGACGCGTTGACCGACCTGATAATCTTCTACCTCTGCGCCAACTGCATCCACAACGCCCGTGAGAGAGTAACCCATAATTGCGGGTGAAACTGCATCTTCTCGGATATACCGTCGAAACAGTTCGGAGCCTCGGCTGATTAAGGTCGTGTCCGTTTGTACTCGAACCTGTTGCGCATTGATCTCCGGTATCGGCACCTCTTCCAATTGGATGTTGCCGAAACCTTCTGGCTTAGTTACTCGAATCATTTTTTTATTTTCCCTTGGGGATAAGTGGCGTGGTCTGTGATTTGTGAGTTTGCAGACACGCTTTCATCTTTCACCAACAGTCATTGTGAAACGAAGTGGAACGATACCCAGATTTAATAGTTAAAAAGACGTTTGGCTAAATCCTCACGAGTGACAGGTTTGTCAAGAGACATCAGATAGATGTGGAACGTATCACTCCTGTCGGAGACATACGCGAGATAGCGTCCATCAGGTGAAAAGGCGGGTTGAATAGACCTGCCGATGTCGCTGGTAATCCGCCGTTCATTTTTACCATCTGCATCAATGAGATAAATCTCCCAGTCGCCTGCTCTGGCGGAAACATACGCAATCGTTTTTCCGTCAGGCGACACCGTGGGATTGTAGCAACCGTAACGATTTGGGTTGAAATGTTTCTCGTTTTTTCCGTCAATATCTATGGTGTAAAGTTGGTTTTTTTCATTTCGAGAGGAGACAAATATAATACGCTTTCCGTCTGGAAAGAACGCGGGACTTCCGTCATCGGTTTCATTAAAGGTGATACGTCTCGGCTGAATGTCTTCTGGTGTGAGTTGTGCGAGATCGAGTCCTGCCAAATCGAGGAGGTATAATTCCAGGTTTCCATCTACGTTGGATTCATAAACAACCTGATCGCCAGCGGGAGATGTCCGAGGCACGCGGGCACCGAAGCTCACAGGTAAAACGGTTCGCGTGATTTTGCTGTGAATATGTGTTACATGGAATCCGGCGTAGATCGGCGTGGAGCCGCTGCTTTGGATGACGACTTTAACTTCACGAGATGATTTCGGTTCGGAGCTATAAAACAGATAGTTTGGTGTCTTGAGGAATGCGGGTGAACTATCGTTGAAATCCGTTGTGAAGGTTACACGCCGTTGGATACGTCCATTTAAGTCCATTAAATAGATTTCGCCGTTGTCGAGTCGAAAGGAGGCAAAGGCAATTTGTGTGCCATCCGGTGAGAAGGTGGGTGAATAGTTATCCGAATCACCACGGGTCAACCGCTTTGTATGATACGTGTCTCCCACGAGTTCAATGATTTGGCGCAGGACCTCGGGATCCAGCGTGCTCCGCTGAACGAGTCGTAGCACCCGAAACGCGGAACCTCTATCACCGAATCTTAAATAGGTCCGTGCCAATTCGAGTCGTGCTGCGGTCCGTTCTTCGGGTTGTGCGGCATACAGTTGTGAAGCCTTCTGTAGCTCGGTAACTGCATCGTTGTACCGCCCTAAGTCATTGTAGGCTTTTCCCAGTAACATCCGTGCCTTCGGATCCTCAGGGGCTGTTTCGATAAAAGCCTCCAGTTCTGTTACTGCCGCTTGCGGGGTTCCAGCGTTCAGAAGTTCTTCACTCTTTTTAAAAACCGCTGTGTCATCTTGGCACCCAGTCACTAAGACAACGAGCAAGATACTACATATTTTAATTATACCTTGCGGTTCGGTCAAGTAGGTTAATAGTTTCACGTTCTTTTCCGTAGAGTCGCCTGCGTATTGTTGCAGACTACGTTTTTGGTAGAAAGTTGTAAAGAGTTCTAAAATCTGTAAAGTCGCAAGCGCGTCTCTTTAAACTTACAAACTTTAGCACACTCCGCAACTTCAAAACTTTCGTCTTCGGAGCGGGATTTATGCGGTTTACGGACTTACGGTCGGCTTCTCCGTCTACCTCTCCATCCATCGCCGACTGCGTAGAGCCAACATAAAATTCCTTGGACAGACGCACTGATTTTCAGTTTCCAAGAGGGTCGGTACATCAGTTTTTCGCCATCATCGAACGTCCAGATGTGAATTGAATACGGCTCTTGTGCTTCCGAGTTTTCAGTTCCGTCTGTTGAGAGTTTCTCCTGCGTTGCGGGTTTGAACCGCATTAAATCATCCCATCCTGTTACGGGGAGTGAATTGAGATAGAAAATACCGATTGCAGAAGCGAAAATGACAAAAAGGACAATCGCTTTGGGAGATTGCCCTAAGTAGAGTTGACCGAGTCCTGGAAGGATTGCGGACAGGACCATCGCAACGAAAGAACGGCTTTTTAACGATTCAGTTTCTCGGGGCATTGGACCTCCAGCAGGAGCTACCATGGATTAAGACTCTCCTTGTGCCACAAGATAGACCCCGATACAGATGATCAGAGCACCGATTATACGAATCTTAGGGACAGATTCTTTGAACAACATCCAAGAAAACAGGATTGACAGAACATACCCAGAACTTAACATCGGATACGCAACGCTCAGTTTAACACGCGACAGGATAATCAACCAGACGAGCGTTGTGAAGCCATATATCGCAATTCCACTAAGGATATAAGGGTTCAGGAATGCTTGGACCAATTTACCCATAGCGTCTCGGAGGCTATTGATACGCCCGATCGTGTTCATGCCGTGTTTAAACAAAATCTGTCCGATGACCGTGAGTAAAACGTTGAAGAATAGCAGTAAAAAATCTTTCATAACTCTATTATACCACACCTTTATTTTTTCCCAATTCGCAAAATCTAAGATTTTACAATCCGTTGTTGCTTAAGCATTTCTATCTCCTCTGCTTGTTCTGAGATTTTCCGTGCCAGTTCTTCCATGTTTTTATCGTGTGTCGTATCGATTCTCCCGCGCCATGCCATGATGATCTGTGGGATGGCTATGGCTGCTACAATGAGAGCGATGAGGGCATATATGAGATTTATCGTCAGGGTTATTTGGGTTTGAACATTTTTGAATTTATCATCAATGCCCTTAAACCTCTCATCAATGCCCTTAAACCTCTCATCAATGCTACTGAATCGGGCCTCGAATCGATTCTCAAGGCTTCTGATTTGTGTTTCAACGTTCGCGATTTTCAGGTCAATATATTCTTTGAGTTCCGCCTTCGTATCGGCACTCTCTTTCTTTACTTCCTCATTGACAATCAAACGGATTTTATCAAGGTCCTGCGGAGTAAGTTCACCCAAGGCAGGCACTGCTATCGCGAGACATGTAATACAAGAAAATAAAAGCACTTTCATGGTGTACCTCCTTTGTATAGTTAATCATTTTCCTAGCATTTTGTCAACCCAAATTATTCACGTAATTGTGAAAATATTTGACTAAAATTGCGGTTTTTGATATAATGCTTAAAAAAAGTGAGTGAGACACTTCCGTATGGAAAATAAACACATTAACGTTAACGGCACGAAACAGGTGTTTTCTGACTCTCAACAGGAACCTGTATTCGAGGCTGCAGGTTCACCTCAGACAAGACTCACAAGCGTTCCTACCCCCCCCCCACTCCACAAACGATAAGCATAACTGCTTCACATATCCGTTCATACAGCTGCATTTGGGGCTGTCGCAGCTTCTTCGCGCTTGGACGCGCTTCGGTGTGGACACGCACTTTTTTTATCAGATGAAAATGACAAAACGTTTCCTTGCTTTCTCCATCTGGATCCTTCTTTTTGTGCTGCTTCATCAGGCAAACTCAGGCCCGAATGATCCTGTAAATATCCCGGATCCTGTCCTTCGTGCCGAAATCGAAAATAGACTCGGCAAGATGGCTGGCACGACAATCACCGAGAGTGAATTGAATAACCTGACCGGCAGTATCAATGCGCGCAGCACCAACCGAGGCGGAAGGGTTATGCAGCTAACAGGGCTTGAACATGCAACGAGTACCACCCAGATGACCTTTTCAGACGCTCGCATTACCGATCTATCCCCACTCACCGGACTCACGCAATTGCAATATCTGGATCTTCGTAACAATGGAACTATTGCAGATATTTCGCCGCTGTCAGGTTTAACAGGACTCCAAAAGTTATGGCTACGGAAGAATAAAAAAATCGTAGATATTTCGCCGCTGTCAGGTTTAACAACGTTAACGGTATTGTACCTTGGCGACAATCAGATTACGGATATATCACCGCTCAAGAACCTCACCAATTTAACGGAACTGGGACTTTCAAAAAATAGAGGGATCTCGGATATCTCAATCTTGAAGGGTTTAACAAAACTGGAAATACTGGGGCTTAATTATGTCAATATAACCCAAGAGGGACTAGCAGCGGTGCTACCCTCTTTCTCTGCGCTGCGTAGTCTGGTTATTGGTCAGACTAACATCACTGACCTATCCGTGCTACGAGACCTACCGAGCACTGTGATATTGGAAAACCTGGACCTGATACAAATGGGCCCTTCCAGCCCTCTGGGGTGGCATCTGAAGGATCTCTCGCCTCTGGTGTCTCTCATGAATGAGGGAAGAGTTGTATCATCAAAGACCGTAGGTTTTAATTTACGCTGGAACTTCGGATTGGACTATGAATCCCTCTACACAGACATTCCAGCACTCATCGCTGGGACAACATCGAATTTCGCGTATTCTACAGACATTACGCCTACACTTGAGGCGGTATCTCCGAAAAATCATGTCGGAAGACCTGGGACAGCACACACCTTTGTGGTGCGAGCCTCTAATACTACGATTGTTCCCCCGGGGGGTGCTCGGTATACATTTTTAAACAATAACTTTGAGAAAGTGCCTGTTACATTCACCGTTACGGCACCCGATGGGACCATTGAAACACACCCGATCCTGCTGACCGGAGTCGATGGCTTGGCGAGTGTTTCGATTACACTCGGAAATGATGGGGAAACACACATTGCGGAAGCCGTTGTTCCAGCGAAACAAAATACGGATGGCCCCTCACACGAGGAACTCCGGGTGCGTTTCACGGCGACGGCAGACAGCAGTTTCCGGCTGGTCCAACGTTCAAGGCTGAGGGTGACCTTTGAGGACTACCCAGAAGAGAAGCCGACGGATGAATTTACGCTCACGCTCAAGTTCTCAGAATCCGTTATCGGCTTTGAGAAAAACGATATTAGCCTTGAGACAGAACTCACTCGAGGCACCGGCACCGCTACCTTAGAAGCGTTGACACCTATCGAGGGACCCGCAC
>VXPE01000122.1:14665-115417 GCA_009839745.1 Candidatus Poribacteria bacterium | reverse complement strand
TCAGTCGGTAGAGCGCGTCCTTGGTAAGGACGAGGTCACCGGTTCAATCCCGGTCATCGGCTCCATTTATCGAAAGTAGAGTGCTTATTATGGCCAGAGACATTGTAATATTAGCATGTGATGTATGTGGTCGGCGGAATTATGTGACGACTCGGAACCGTCGGACGAACCAAAGTCGATATGAACGGATGAAATACTGTCCTTTCTGTCAAAAACATACACTTCACAAGGAAATACGATAACTTTTTGGGTAGGGGCGTAGACACTACCGCGAGGTGTGCCGTCTCCTATGCAAAACTTGCAGGCCAGTAGCTCCAACGGCTAGAGCGTCGGTCTCCAAAACCGAATGTTGGGGGTTCGAATCCCTCCTGGCCTGCCTTTTAATCTTATGATAACTCGTTTTAAAAATTACATTCAGGGAATCAATCAAGAATGGCAGAGAGTGTCTAAACCGGATGCCAAAGAAGTCCAAGGCAGCACCATTACTGTTATCATCGCTTCCGCCGTGTTAGGACTTTTCATCGGGTTAGTCGATGGCAACTCCGCTTTTCCAAAATGGAACAACCCACTGGGTTGGATATTTCTCGCAGCTCTTCCAATCGTTGTTTTCTTTATTATGCGAAGTTGGGAGAATCAACCGCAAAGTAGTAGAGAAGCTGAATCTGAGGGTATTGACGGGAATCGGAAAGTGATAGCGGCAACAGTAGCTTGTATCCCTCTAATTGCTGTACTCGTAAGCCAGTATGTCCTGAATAATTCCCTTGAAGGTTTCGGGATGGCTTTCCTCAGAACTCTCTTTATTCGTTAATCATAATGTGCATACACTGGTGAATCGGAATATGGATGGATACTGGTACGTCGTTCAAATATACACTGGACATGAGAAAAAGGTTAAACTTAACCTTGACAACATGATCGCCAGGGAAGAGTTACAGGATGAGATACTTCAAGTTAATGTCCCAGAGACTGAGGTTGTAGAGGTTAAAGACAGTCAACGTAAAATTAGCCTCCGACCTTCTTATCCGGGTTACGTTCTTGTCAATACCACACATGAACTCGGTCCACATGTCGATAATCCGATTGGGCAAAGGAGTTGGACTCTCATACAAGAGACACCCGGAGTCATGAACTTTTTAGGTCCCACCTCACATCCATCGCCTCTCAGCCCTGATGACGTCGAAGCAATGCTCCAGATGTCAACCGAGGAAGAGGAAGTCCCACCAGTACCCGCAATGGAATATGAAGTAGGCGATAAGGTCAGGGTGATAAACGGTCCGTTTAGTGGATTCTCTGGGGACATCGAAGAAATTAACATGGAACACCAACGATTACGCCTCAGCATTTCACTTTTCGGTCGCTCTACCTCCGTTGATTTGGGCTTACTCGAAGTAGAAGAATTAAACTAAATGTGAATCGCACTTTTTAAGTGGAGAACCGTGATTGTGAGTTCACCCTGTTTTACTGACTGTAAAATGCAATTTGGAACGCTCACAACCCAAAATAGGGAAAAACAATGGCAAAGAAAGTAGCAGGCGAAGTTAAACTCCAGTTAGTATCCGGACAGGCGACACCACAACCTCCCGTTGGTCCCAGCCTTGCACCTTACATGATTAATCTACAGGAGTTTATCAAATCGTTTAACGCACAGACGCAGCATCAAACTGGAATGGTGGTGACGACCGTCATCACCTGTTATAGCGATAGATCGTTTAGTTTCGATGTAAAATCACCTCCTGCCGCAGTCTTACTCAAATCCGCAGCAAAGATTGCCAAAGGTTCTGGTGAACCCAATCGAAACAAGGTTGCTTCCATTACGATGGAACAAATTCGAGAAATCGCACAGACGAAATTACCTGACTTAAATACGACAGACTTAGATGCAGCAGTGCGAATGGTGGAAGGAACCGCTCGTAGCATGGGGCTGACGGTTAATTAGCACGGCTTATCCATCTGACGAAACACGGTATTGTGGGTATACGGATAAGTTCACTTTGAAACGGGGCTATAGAGATATGGCCTATGGAGAACAACATGGCGAAAAGAGGGAAGCGATACCGCGGCATCAACGAACACGTAGACAGACTGCAACTTTACACGATAGACGAGGCTGTCTCGTTGGTCAAAAAAACAGGCAGCGCAAAGTTTGATGAAACCGTGGATTTGGCATCGCGTCTGGGCATAGATGCCCGACAGGCAGACCAGAATATCCGAGGCACTGTCGCACTGCCACACGGAACAGGGAAATCTGTTCGTGTCGTCGTCTTTGCCCAAGGCGACCCGGCACGACAAGCCGAAGAAGCCGGCGCAGATTTCGTTGGAACTGACGAGCTCGTCGATAAAATTGTTGACGGATGGCTCGATTTTGACGCAACAATTGCCACACCCGACTTAATGCGAAGTATCATGCCTAAACTCGGACGAATCCTGGGACCGCGCGGCTTAATGCCTAACGCCAAAGCTGGCACTGTCACAATGGATGTCGCCGAAACCATCCAAGATATCAAAGCAGGACAAATCGAATACCGAGTAGAGCGCTCTTCCGGTATTGTTCATGTCCCAATCGGCAAGGTCTCGTTTGAGGAAGAAAGTATTAAACAGAACCTCAACGCAGTGATGAGTGCGCTCGTTGCCGCTCGTCCGTCCGCGGTGAAAGGTAGATACATTCGGAGTGTCGCTATATCAGCAACAATGGGAGCTGCTGTCCGGATAGATCCACAGCAATTCGCATAATCCGCACGGGATACGATATGGAAGAGTCCTACAGCTGAATAAAGTCGTAGAACGTAGGTGCCATCGGCTTAATTGCCTACTGAGGCTTGAATGGAATACAACGAATGATGTGTGACCAAAGCGTCCGTAAAATCGCGTCGTTCCGTGTTCACTCCTCTTTGGATCTAAGCCTCCAGGCACCTGGGGGCTTTTTGCATGCAATCGTATACCGAATTGATAGGTGTATAGGGGAACCAAGGTATCACGCTCTGGTTACTATACAACCGATATAGAAAGGAACTGAAACATGCCGAATGAGGCAAATGTTCATCAAACAGAACAAATTCGTGAGATTTTTGACAATGCCGATGTTGTGCTGCTCACAGACTTTCAGGGGCTGACCGTCGCAGAAATTAACGAACTGCGAAACCAACTCCGAGCCGCCGATATCCGCTATAAGGTCTGTAAGAATACATTGATAAACGTTGTCGCTCAAGAAAGAGGGATTGATGGCTTGGCACCTTATCTCAAAGGAAATACAGCCCTCGCTACCGGTACAGATCCGGCGACATCTTCAAAAATCTTGCTTGAATTTGGCGAGAAACACGAAAATCTTAAGGTTAAAGGTGGCATTCTCGGGACACGAATCATTGATGCAGCAGGTGTTGAAGCCCTGAAAGATATGCCATCACGAGATGTCCTGATCGCCCGCACCGTCGGGGTTATCGGCGCACCTCTCACCGGACTCGTCAACACCTTAAGTCAAGGTTCACCTGTTACAGGGATGGTGAACGTACTCAGTGGAACAATACGTCAGGTAACCTCCGTACTGACACAGGTTGCCGACCAAAAGAAAGAGGCGGAAGACGCCTAACCCATAGCACTTCCAGTGCTTATATCAAATATTGAGGGAAACCAAGTCCCCGAGACTTGATTCGGAAATCTCTAATCGAGTTAATTTGATACTACCTATAGAGAGGATAAAACATGGCCGCAGATTTGGAAAAATTGATTGACGAAATTAGCAATATGACCGTTCTGGAACTTTCTGAATTGGTCAAAGCCTTAGAGGATAAATTCGGAGTCACCGCATCAGCCGCACCAGCAATGGCTATGCCTGGGATGATGCCAGTTGTTGCTGCGGATGCAGCAGCAGAGGAAGAAGAAGAAGAGAAAACGGAATTCGACGTTCAGCTCAAAGACTTCGGTTCCAAGAAGATTCCAGTTATCAAAGAGGTTCGCGCGATTACTGGGCTCGGATTGAAGGAAGCAAAAGAGAAAGTCGAATCCGCACCCGTTGTCATTCAAGAAGGCATTGCTAAAGAGGAAGCCGAGAAAACGAAAGAACAACTCGAAGCTCTCGGTGCCGAAGTCGAAATCATATAGACGGAAGTATGCCGTCTTACATCACAGACAGCGCGCGTTTAAATCGCGCACGACAGGTAAACCCATTATGGTTCTTGAGCATAGCGATGCTCCAATTCATCGCTCTACGGCGAACTGTAATGGGTTACCGTTTTTTGACGAAACTTGATGATTTTATCAGGGACTTCCAAACGTGCTATAAGTAGCACGATTACAAGCGACCCTGTTCGTAGTAATTACCCGATTTATTTCTTTATCTTCATTAGGAATAGGACCTTCATCGGATGTTTAGTATCCTTGATGTCTTCTATCTTGTTTTCAGCCAACTGGCAGTGGGTGGGTTTGCGCTCCTCCTCTTAGTCCCTACAGGATTAGTGGGTCCGAATTTCTACCGTTTAATGGGGAGTATCTATCTGCTCGTAAGCGGATTATCGCGATGTGCAAACCTTGTGCTTCATCAGCAGCCCGTCACATTTCGTAACTTCTTCGGATATTGGCAGAATCCCGAGTCCATTTCTGTTATCTGTTTCGTTTTCATTGTCCTCGTCTACACACTGAGTTGGTGGTTCAAAACGCCACTCCTTACAAGGTTCCTCTTCTTGAGTGGACTTATCTCCGGTGGGGTGTGGTTGATTTTGAGTACCCAGCGGTATCTTCAAATCATACAACTTCCGGGCGAAATGTTTTTGTTATCACTTCAATTCTTGATGGCGGCTGCACTACTCGGGGCAGTCCACAGCGGGATGTGGTTTGGGCATTGGTACCTCGTGGTCCCTGATTTGCCTGTGGTTTATCTGAAACGGTTTAATACTGTCCTACTCTGCACACTTTCCGGTGTGACACTGCTCCTCTGCTTGAACCTCTTTTTCAGACAGCAATCCACAGATACCGTATCTTTTAACCTCTTTTATCAGATCATCTTCAGCATGCGGGTACTCATAGGGATCGCTGGCACGTTGTTCCTCTACTTCATTACGTGGGACTGCTTACGTCCGAAATCTGTTGCCCGTGATGTGCTTGGTGCGACACGAGCTGCGACCGGTTTCCTCTTTATTGCCATCATCACAGTGCTTCTCGGTGAGTTCTGCAGTCGGCTGCTATTTCTGGAAATGCGATTTACCTTTTGAACTCTCAAACCCGTAGCTTGCAACAATACGCGGAAATACGCAGAAATACGCAGAAACACCCTATCAAAAACCCCAAGCAAAAACACGCAAGCGGATATAAGAAAGGCATCTAAAAGTCCAAACCCACTTCGTTCCTCCGCAAGGAAAAATTAAAAATTGTAATTTAAATTTCGGATATGCTAAAATTACTGTATTCACTAAAAACTTAAGGAGAAGGATAATGCAATCCCAAATTTTCTATGAACCCGAATCAATGAGCCTCGAAGATCGGCCCGTGCCAGCAGCCGGTGACAATGACCTACTCGTCCAGGTCCGTTCGGTAGGTATCTGTGGTTCGGACGTAGCATATTATTTCGGCAATAGTTCGCTTGAAACCGACGACGGGAAAGGACCACTTATCCTTGGACACGAATTTACCGGTGAAGTCGTCGAGGTTGGCAGCGAAGCAGGAAAAACAGGTGGATTCAAAGTAGGAGATCGAGTTGTCGTCAATCCTGTTCAATCTAATCCAGATTCCTTCTGGAGTCAGAAAGGATTGTCCAACTTGTGTCCCGAAAAACGCGTCTTAGGTGTAGGTGTTGATGGAGGCTTCGCGGAATATGCAGTCTCAGATTATCGATGGACAGTCAAGTTACCCGATAACGTGACCTATGACCAAGGTGCACTCACAGAGCCGCTCGCATGTGGACTCTATGCCGTCAACAATCTTAACGCCGAAGAAGGTCAAACCGCCGTCGTCTTCGGACCCGGTCCTATCGGTTTGATGATGGTGCAAGTCCTAAAAAGCCGCGGCTTGAAGAACGTCCTCCTTGTCGGAACCCGTGATTATCGTTTGGATTGCGGTAAGGCACTCGGAGCTGACGTAGTCGTCAACGTTAGTGATACCAACTCCCCGCACTATGTAGAAGACTTAGGTACTCTGATTCAGGAACTCAACGATGGCGAATTGGCAGATCGTGCAATTACAGCGACCAGCTCACTTGACGCGATCCATACCGCCTTAGAAGTTACAGGTAGACACGCAACTGTCGTTATCTTTGGACTGCCTGGCGATACGGATGTAATGCAGGTTCCCATCCTTGATACGATTCTTATGGACAAAACCATCAGGTTCTCTTGGTTGGCACCTGATACGTGGGAAGAGGCAGTGCAGCTCATTTCGAGTGGCGATGTCAATATGGACCAAATCATCAGCCACGAATTCCCGCTTGAATCACTTGTTGAAGGGATAACAAAGGTCCGCAATCGTGAAGACGGTTGTACGAAGGGCTTGATAAAAGTTTCTGCTTAACTTGTAAAGAATATGGGCATCCCATTTTTCATCCTTTTTGTCCTTTCAATCGCTTTCTTATCTCTTGGAATAACTGGGTGGAGTGGCTTCGTTTCGGTGGAATGGCCTCAGCAAGACGCAACCGACGCAAAGACCGACACTGGCGCTGTCACCCCTTACCTCAGTTTAAAACCAAACTACTGGGCAATCGCACAGTGTTTCATAGGATTTCTGCTGTTTTTAGTGAGCCTCTATTTTATGGGCTTTTTTCTCTATCTCGAAGAACGGGAAAGCGGCAGAATCATGAAAAACGTAAAAAGTTTTGCCAAACTCAGGCAGTTTCTTGAGCGACACCAGAAGGGGGACCTTTCACAATGAATTCTCTCGTAAGATGCCTTGTTGACAAATCCGAGGGGTGCAGGATGCTTGTAGGCTTTGGAGTCGTATTCCTCACCCTATATTGTGCTACGACAAGCAACGCCAAAATTGATCCAAAGACGGTTGTGGGAATCTGGCTCTTCGATGAAGGGAGTGGAAAAATTGCCGAAGATTTGTCCGGGAACGACAACGATGGTGAACTCAAAGAAGGCACGAAATGGGAAGACGGACAGTTCGGGAAAGCCGTCATCTTCGATGGAAAGGATGATTACGTTGAAATCGCTCCATCACTTCTGTTCAATCCGGAGGTATTCACAGTCACCTTCTGGATGCATCCGACGGCTGTTGGCGGTAACAATCCAGCCGGTAAGGGATCAGCTACGCTCATCATTGCAAACGGGAACCCGGGGGACGGTGGCGGCGCGAATTGGTGGTTTGAATTGTGGAACGACGGCAACTTTGAGTTCAAAAGCTGCCAAGCCGGTTGTGCCGCCGCGAACACACCCGTCGATAAACCAGAAGAATGGTATTTTGTCGCCGGTATCTACAACGGCACTGAATACGAACTCTACATCGATGGCGCATTTAAAGCAAAGGGACCGAATAAGGTCGGTGAACCTGAAAAAGGCTTACTCATCGGAAGTGGACTCTGCCCGGCAGGCCACGGATGTGACGGCGGATATTTCAAAGGCATCATCGACGATGTAGCTATGTTCAGCGATGCCTTGAGTGAGGCGGATATTAAAACACTCATGGAAGAAGGAGTCGGCAAAGTTCTGGGGGTCGCTCCGGTGGAACCTACAGATAAATTGGCAACGATGTGGGGCGATCTAAAAACACGCTAAAGAGGTAATTCCAACCCGTATGAAACGACAATTAAAAAATGACTTACTTCTTCGCGCATCGAGATGTCTGCCTGTGGAGCGTGTCCCAGTGTGGATGATGCGGCAAGCAGGCAGATCAGATCCCGTTTACCGACAGATTCGACGTGAGCTTAATCTCCCATTGGAACGCCTCTTTCGAACCTGCCCTGCACCGATGTCCCAAACGGAGGTCGAATCGGCAGTCAAAATATCGCTGCTGCCCAAACGTATCGGTGTTGATGCCATCATTGTCTACAAAGACATTCTTACCCCTCTCGCCCCCATGGGCGCACATTTCCGATTCCATCCAGGACCCATTTTAAACCCACCGATCCGCACACAAGCACAAATAGACGCACTTCGACCCGTTGATGAACCCCCTACACAATTGGCGTTCACAGGAAAAGTCATTCGCAACCTACGCGAAACCTTGAATGAGGAACTGCCCCTTATCGGTTTCGCCGGGGCACCTTTGACGCTTGCTTTTTTCCTCATTGCAGGGGAAAGTCCGATCAAACGAGGTTCGGGAGCGTCTGAAAAAGCAGCACCGGTCTTTCAAATGATGGAGGAAGCACCTGACCTCCTACATCGGCTGCTAAACAAGTTGACCAATATGACTATTAACTACTTGAACTACCAAATCAGCGAGGGGGTCCAAATAGTGCAACTGTTCGAGTCCATCGCCGATGTCTTACCGCGGCAGATATATAAAGAGTTCGCTTTTCCTTATCATCAGCGGATTTTCGCCGAGCTCAATCCAGAAGCCCCAGGAATCCTGTTCGCAAAAGAGTGTAGTTACATAGATTTAATGCATCAGAGTGGGGCAAATGTTCTAAGCATTGGAAAATGTGTAGACCTTAGCAAAGCCAAAGCAAACGCGAACGGTGCCGTCGCCTTTCAAGGAAACGTCGATAACGACATTCTTCGCGATGGCACACCTGCAGACATCACCGAAGCCGTTGAGACCTGTCTAAAACAGGGTGGAAAAACTGGACATATTTTGAACTTGAGTCACGGTCTACACAGAGATACGCCATTTGAAAATGTTAAGCATTTCGTACACATCGCAAAAACTTTTTAATTAAAAAAATGAAAAACATCCTTGAAAATCCCTTTGCCCCACGACAATACGGGCAGCTCGTTGAAGTGACAGAGCGAGTATATCTTTTTCGTAATATTGTAAATTCTTCTATTATCATTGGAGATAAAGGAGTGGCGGTAATTGATACACAAGTCAACCAAATGATGGCACGACGGTTGCGTGATGCCATCCGCACTATTACGGATAAACCGATACTGTATGCAATTAACACACATTACCATTGGGATCATACCAATGGAAACACTGTTTTCCATGACGCTGGAGCGACGGTTGTCGCTCGCGAGATGACCAAAGATTTCATGGTGAATAGGTCCCCACGGCAGGAGGCATTTCTGCGTTCCCGCGGCTTCACACTCGGCGATCCGCCTTTTCTACCACAACAGACCTTCACACATGAAACTGAACTCGATTTGGGGAATCAACCGCTACATCTCGTTTACTTGGGAAAGGCAGAAACGGACGATGCCACTGCTATCAGAATTCCAGCGGAAGATTGTATCGTCTCTGGCGATACCGTTATGACAGGGAGTTTCCCCATCTTTGGACAGCCCGTTATGAATGAAGGACTCATGGCGAACCACGATTGGATCAATACAATTACGGAGCTCCGGGCATACGGACCTAAATCTGTCCTACCGGGACACGGACCCTTAGCGCGTGACACCGAAATCGACCGCTTGCTTGAGATTGAGTCCTATTTCCTAACAGAAGTCCGAAAACGTGTTGAACGGGGCATGTCCTTGAATACACTGCTCGCTGAAATGGAAGCCAACTTACCCGACTGGATTCGCGCTATTGCTGAAGTATGGGGAACACCCCGTTATGCAATTTTGCGGGTATATCGCGGGTTAATCGACGATCCAGAACCGGGTTGGCAACATCTGAAACCTTCGGCTATTCCGACAGCGGATACCGAAAAACTTCACCAAAAAACACAAGCACTTGAAGACTTTCAGTCTTACCGAGAAACCGCCGAAGAGGTCGCGGAAGGTAATGACTTTGGTTTAGCAATTGCTATTTTAAAAACCGCAACCCAACAATATCCGAATCTACCCGACGCTTGGACGGAATACGCAAATTTGCTCACACAAGCATCACGCACCGTGTCAAGTGTCCTTGAAAAGGGGGACTTCTTCGCTGAAGCCAAAAAAGCACTCAATATTGCACTTGAATTGGACCCTGATCACGCGCCAGCATATCTTTTGCGTGGGTACAACCACATCCTTTCTGCCTATCGCAACGGCGACGAAACAAAGACAGGACTGGAGTCCATCTATAAATCGCTCGTCATTGGGATTGAAGGAACACAACTCGCGCAAGCCTACTTCTGTATTGGACTCGCACATCGGACCAATGGAGACGAGGCACTCGCTCGTGAAGCTTTCGCGAAGGCGATCGCCGCTGATGCAAGGTATATGCCAGCACAGTTAGCGAATATGGCATAGGAGGAAACAAAAATGAAATACGATAGCGTCTTACTCGTGGCATTCGGTGGACCCACACCCGGCTGCTGTCAAAAATACAATAAAGATATGTGTCCCGGCGAAGCCTACTGTTTTGTCGAAGGGATTGCTGGGGAGGCTGAATCTCAAAAGGAACGTGTAAAAGACATCTCAGCCCACTACGTAAAATTGGGCGGATTTTCGCCATTCAACGAATTGACTTTTAAACAAGCCGACGCACTACAAACCGCACTGCAAGCCCGCGATCTACCCTTGCCTGTTTACGCTGGATTCAGACATTGGGACCCCTATTTAAAAGAGGTCATAGCGAAAATGGCACAAAAAGGACACCGCAAAATACTCGGAATTATCATGGCGCCCCACCAATCTGCAGTCAGTTGGGAATGGTACCAACAAACCGTAAAAAAAGGAATCGATGCAGTGGATGGTGAGAAACCGACTGTTGATTATCTCGATCCGTGGTACACACACGCAGGTTACGTTGGTGCCATTGCTGAAATCATTGAAACGGCATGTGGCGACAAGTTAGCACACGCTGAACTTGTTTTCACTGCGCACGCTATCCCCCAGGCAGCGGCGAATACTTCACCCTATACACAACAATTTGAAAAAACAGGCGAGGCAGTCGCTGAACAAATTGGAAAAACCCGATTCAGTTTAGCATATCAGAGCGAGGTGGAAAATAGCCCTATTCCGTGGATACAGCCCGATATCAATGATTGGCTTAAAGCCCGGAAGGAAGAGGGCGTTGATACCGTCGTCGCTTCACCAATCGGTTTCCTCTGCGACCATGTCGAGGTGCTCTATGATTTGGACATAGAGGCGGCAGAAACCGCGGAAGCGTGTGGCATCGATTTCATTCGGGCAGGCACGGTCGGGGATCATCCTAAGTTTATCGGGATGTTAGCGGACTTTGTCTGTGAAAAGGCCACACAAGAAAAATAAATGAGGACTTACGCACTTTGCTTGAATGAAACCTTATGTCGGAAAACTCGGGTAGAAAACATGCCATTGTTATCGGAGGCGGTATCACAGGTTTAGCCGCCTGCTACCGTTTGCAGCGCGAGGCTGCTGCACGCGATATTCCGCTTGACGTTACACTCCTTGAAGCGAGTGGACGTGTCGGTGGTATCATTGAAACTGAACACCGCGATGGATTTCTCATGGAACACGGGCCCGATGCCTTTATTTCCACCAAACCCGCGGCAAAGGCATTATGCGAAGAACTTGGTATTGCGGATCAATTCATTGGGACCAACCCAAAAGTCCGTCGAAGTTTTATAATTCGGAACGGGACGTTGCATCCTGTCCCTGAAGGTTTTTACATGATGGCGCCAGGGGCGTTCATGCCGTTTTTAAAAACGCCTCTCTTCAGTTGGCGCGGCAAATTGCGAATGGTGCTGGACCTCATTATTCCCCGCAGAGGACGGGACACAGACGAAGCAGTCGCACACTTCGTCAGGCGTCGCCTCGGCACTGAAGCTTTCACACGGATGGCACAACCTATGATAGGAGGTATTTATACCTCAGATGCCGAAAATTTAAGCCTAAAGGCAACGTTCCCCAGATTCTTGGAAATGGAAAAGGCGCACGGCAGCATTATCAAGGCACTCCGCGCTCAGAAAAAACAAGCGTCCGAAACGAGTCGAGACACAAGTGGACCTCGCTACAGCCTTTTTCTTTCGTTTAAGTCTGGAATGCAGACACTGACAGATACACTTACCCAAGCCGTATCCAACAGTATCAGATTAAATGCGAAAGTGGAACGTATTCAGCAAGCGAGCGATGGGAACAGGTGGCATGTTTCACTCGCTAACGGGGAAATGCTAAACACCGAACTTCTCTGCATTGCCCTTCCTGCCCCACATACAGCAGCACTCATCGGGGATCTATCAAGTCCGCTTACCTCAAAACTCAAAGTAATCCCCTACGCCTCCTCGGCAACAGTCAATTTGGCATTCCGCCGTGAGGATATCACACACCCATTGGATGGCATGGGATTTGTTGTGCCTGCTACGGAAAACCTCTCTCTCATCGGATGTTCTTTCAGTAGCGTTAAATTTGAAAATCGCGCGCCAACCGATCACGTTCTGCTGCGCGCCTTCGTTGGCGAACCCACGTCCAGAAAAACTGAGATCGAGCTCATCGAATTGTGTCAGGCAGATTTAACACCACTTCTCGGACTGAAAAACGCCCCGCGGTTTGCCGATGTTACTAAACATGCACAAGCGATGGCACAGTATCAGGTCGGGCACCAAGAGGTTGTCAGTAGTATAGAGCAGTTCGCGAGCGCACTGCCGGGGTTAGCACTCGCAGGAAATGGGTACCATGGGGTTGGGATCCCAGACTGTATTCAGAGTGGAGAGGCGGCAGCACTTACACTCTTAAACGCACTATAAGGTTCTTTAGCTTTCTTGTAGGAGGGAACTCCGATTCCCGACTCTCCTTTGTAGGAGCGAGCTCCAGCTCGCGATACTTTATGAGAACGTGTCAACGCAGAGTTACCATTGGCTTGGGATTCTTCGGATGTGTATTGGTGACATTAATCGGGAGTCTCGCCCTTCGTGCTGAGAATGCTACTGATCGCGTGAAAGAAGCCTATCAGGGATTTCAGGAGGGAAAGTGTAAAAGTTGTCATCCGGCAATCTGGAGGGAATGGGAAAATTCGATGCACGCCCAGGCATGGGTTGACGAAATCTATCAGGAAATCGCAAATCAAATTGCGGATAGGGAAACGAAATGTGACGGGTGCCATGCCCCGCAACCGATTCTCATCACAGGCATTGGGGAAATGCCAAAACTGAGAAATGGACAACGGGAAACCGGCGTTTCATGCCTCGTTTGCCATCTCGATGCTGAAGGTGCCATGCACGGACCACAAGCAAGCGCAGAGACTTACTTCCATGCGAATATAACCAACCCCATCTATACCTCACCAACAACGCTCTGTAGTACCTGCCATGGTCAGTTGACCGTTCCTGAGCACGACCAGGTTTCCAGTTTTCTCAATTCCAAATTCGCCGAGGGGAATAAGAGTTGTGCGACATGCCACATGCCGGTCGTCAAACGACTCCAAAGCACAGCCAGTTATGAAAGCATCAAAGGCAGAAAGCATACGTGGCGCGGCAGCCGGAGTGTCGCACAACTCAGACGCGCTGCAACGCTTCGACTTGAAATCACACCTGAAAAAGCGAGTGTAAAACTACAAAGCAAAACCGGGCACATCTTGCCAGGTGGCACATTGCGGACCATCATTCTTGAAGTGAAACTTCTCTCTCCGGAAGGCATTGAACGACAAACAGAGCAAATCTCAATTTCGGATAAAGCGCAAAACCGTCTTCTCCCAAGTGAGGAGAGAACTTACATCTTTGACACTTTACCCAGTGCGACTGGGGATACAATCACAGTCCGATTGATGTACCAATTGGCACCGAAAACACCTAAATCCGAGTGGATAGTGATGGCGGAAAAAAATCACGTTGTCCCTTGAGGTACTAATCGTTCGTATTCGGCAACGAATCGAAACCCAGCAACCGTTTTAAAGTCGGTGTAGCACGTGATATAACCTCATCCGATACCAATTCAAGGTGTGCTTGCTGCGGCTTCAGCATAGAACGACAAAAAAAACCGAGTAACCCAACACGCGATTCATTCGTTCTATTTTCTGATGACCCATGCCATATTGCACCGTTGACGATCAGGACGGAGCCACGCGGTCCACAAATCTGCAGCGCATCGTCGTATGCCACACCGGGTTCGGGTAACGCTTCGAGCCGTCGGTGACTCCCCGGCACGCAACTGGTTGCACCATTTTCAAGCGTCCAGTCATCTAAGAACCACACACTGTTGGCAACCATAGGAAAGTTTGGACGGGGGGTAGGGAGTCCGGATAGCGGATAATCTATATGGAGACCAGCATCCGGTGCGCTCGGATAAAGCACATTGACTGTAAAGGAACTCAGTGTGCAATCAGCACCGAGTAAATACTCCATCGCGGCGAGCATCTTTGGGTGTTGAATAGCCTCTTCAAATATTTCGCCTTTGTCAACGAGATTCCAGACCCGTTGTGCACTGTCATTCGCAAGATATGAATGACCCTTACCGGCTTCTTGCTCTGCTACAGCCAGTGATAAAGCGTATTCCCGAAGTTCCGTTGTTGTATCTGGAGGTATCAGACTTTCCAATAGCAAAAAACCGTGCTGATCCAATTGGTTCTTTTCAGATTCAGTCAAGATAGCCATTTTTTTCTCCGGCGTTATTTTTCTTGACAGTTTAAGCGTTTTTTGGTAATATGTCAAATAGATTGTGGATTTCTACGAAAATAGCCAGAAATCTCTACGAAAATTTGAAATTTTGATTTGACATATTTTAAGAGTTGTGGTATCATTATATAGGCGGACTGCAATTTAATCGATGATATACCGATGCGGCGGGAACAAATTTTTACCGATTGCACAAAACATCACGTAACTGCAGGACGATTTTGTTTACCGATTTACCGGTGTAACGTAATCTCTCTGATACTTAACGATTAAATGTTTGCTTAATTTTGCCACTTTATGTTAAAATAATAAAAAAATTCCCGCAGGGTCAAATTGCTAAAGTCAGATGCCCGCTTTTCATTCGTTTTTGACCTGTGCCATAGGCTATATTAACGCTATCCCATGGCTACATCGGTATCGGGAAATTTTAACGCTCGTTGGTAGGATGTTGATTGGATGGGCGGACATCTACCCCAGTCGTCTTTAGTTGTATTCTCGCTTGCCCATCTAAGAAACTCAGTACTTAGTCTTGCGAGCGCGCAGACTTAACGAGGAGGATGAGTTAATGAAAAAACGAACACTCGTTTGTTTTTTGATTTTTACAGTGTGTGTTCTTTACACTTCAATTCCGAATACTGTTTTCGGGCAAGAAGTTTCTCTCGCCCAACAGGTGGCTGCAAAATACAGCGAGTTGCTTCAACGTGAGGATATTCAAGCAGTCTTGCCAGATGTTCTCGAGGGGCTGAAATCAGACCAGATCCAAGGGATTTTGAGTGGAAATCCCGCACTCATTGGGACTGTCGTCGCGGCTCCAGATCTACTATTGAATTTTGCACCGGACACAGATCCGAAGTTCATAGAATTGCTGAAAACAGATGAAGCACTCAAAGCAATGCTCAATGATCCACAGGTACAGTCTTTGCTTGCAGACGTAGAAGCGATTGACGAACTTGCAGGATTGTTGAACGTAGGGGTCGAACCGCCAGTCGTGGAACCACCTGTGGTCGAACCGCCTGTAGTTGAGCCGCCTGTGGATACGACACCCCCAGTCGTAGAGCCACCCGTGGATACAACGCCCCCAGTCGTAGAGCCACCCGTCGTGGAACCCCCATCAGCGGATGTCATGCCACCTGCAGATCCCTTCACTCCGATAATGCCCGAGAATCAACCACTTTTCGGCACATCGCGTCTCGGGGGTCTCTCCCTAAATACAACTTCTGGAAAGCGGTTTGTAGAGGGGATCGCTGCCGCATTAGGGCTGCCGGGTGGAGCAGAAGTTATCGCAGATTCAATCCTATCATTAGTACCAAAAGGGTTTCTCCCCAAAAAGCAAATCAAGCAGATTCTAACGTCTGAACGTCAATCTCTTGCTTTCGCGAATGAAGCAAGTCAGTTAGATGCTGAGAACTTCGGAAATGCGATAACCCCAAATTTTACCAATTTTGCCTACTTAGAGCAAAGCAGCAAATACCTCGCCAGTGATAGTTTGCACGTTTATACGCGCGTGCCATCAGCAAACGTCGGTGGGGTTACGTTTAATCTTTCTGGAGGGAGAACCGTTGAGGGCAGACAGGTCGCGCCGGGACAATTCCAAGCGGATACCATCCCTTATACCTTCCGACTGGAAGAAACACTCGCAGCTACCAATCTACCCGCATGGCCCAGTTTAGAAACCGAGTTGTTCTCCGATGTTAATCTCCGTTATTCACAAACGGGTTTAAAAGGAGACTACCTATCCGTTTCTATGCATTCTATGCATGGGAAAAACGGGGTCGTTTGGGAAACAGAAATAGGCATTCCCCTTGGGACGAGCATCTACTACTACTTTGAAGTGACGCTCGCGGAACCCGTGGAATTCATGACGTTGAGTCGTGAAAAACTTGCTGCTCTCGCCCAGGATCCGGAGAATGTGTCTTTGGCAGCGATTCTGAACGCAACGACAACACTCCGAATTGAAAGTTGGGCGATGCCTGACCCGCGCAACCTTCAGTTAGCCGATCGCGGTATTGTTGACGCAATCTTCACTCCTAATGTCAGTGCTGAGATATCCAAAATTTTGGGATCGCCCCAAGCCGCGAGCATAATCAGCCAAGTTCTCAGCGGACAACTCCCCGGTGTCAATGATATCCTCAGCGTAATGACCCCAAAACAACAACGCAGACTTCAGAATCTGTTGCTCCGTAATACGAATAGGCTGATGCAAGATTTTGAGAGGAACTTCGATCCGTTGTTGGCTTCCGTATTCACTGTGCCACGTATCAACCCTGAAGCCGAGTCACTCTGGACCGCAAGCATTGATAGCGTTGCCGATGGTAACTATTATTTAGAAGCTTTAGTCCGCGATGCTAACGGTAATCCAGTAGATCAGATCCAAGAAACCTTCACCGTTGATACTACTGCACCGCAAGCCGACATCATGATCACACCCGGAGATACCAATACTGCCGGTTACGAGAATAGCGAAGGTATCTATGTTGCCACCGCTCACAATCCTGGGCCCGTCCTGCTTAATATTACAGGGTTGCCGAAGGTTGCTAATGTAGGGGCAGGTGAAGGATACTTGTTCTATCAAGAGATTGGACTCGATGCCTACGGCATGCCGACAAGCACCTGGATGCCACTCACTGTTGAGTCTACCATGTTGTCCTCCAGAATTTGGACAGCTGTTCTTGAGCAAGGCGGAGATCAGATCGTTCGACTCCTCAAGCAGAACTTCCCACGGGTTGTTGGTGGACTTGACGATGCATCAATACTCAATCTCGCTCAGACGACCAATCCTGAGGCAATTGTAGCACTGATCGCACCAGAGCAGATCCAAACTGCAGCCAATGATTTTTTCAAAAATTTAGGGATAAGGAACTTAACGCTAAATGATGCTCAAGCCGCAGCGATACACCAGGCTTTAGGTGCCTCTATACGCATCCTTGATCACCTCGTGCCGGTGACGATTGAGCCAGGTGAACACGTCGTAATGCCTATTCCCCAAGGGATATATGGCGACTACGGCATTCGCGCAATGGGAATTGATACCCTCTTCAACGTCGGTTCCTACGCTGAACCTACCCGACTCAGAGTCGTCATGCCAGAAGCTGACAAAGCAAGCGTTACAGCCGTCAGTATCGGCGACCGAAACGGGGATGGCGATGCCGATGAACCCTACGAAAGTGGAACCATCTTCTCGAACACCACAGACGGCGTAATGTTGACTGTCACCGTGGATACGCGCACAGTTCACCCCGCATCTATCACGGTAGAATACATGGGAGCAGATGGGGCATGGCATGCTATTGGTGAAACTCACATGTTCGCTGAAGGCGAAGATGTATCAACCTTTGAAGTGAGTTGGGATGTAGCCGATTTTGATGCACTCGCAAGCGCAGGCGATTCTGTCATGGTCCGTGCCGTGGCAACCAACGCACTTCAGTTGACCACTATGTCGGATCCGTTCTCTATCAAATTGGATGCAGGTGTGCATCCTGTTGACCTTGAGGTGTTAGCACTCGTCCTCAACACTGAATCCATTACGGAAACCAACGTAGATAGTGGCGGTCCACAAGGCACTGTCGTTATCGATGGATATACGCCCCAACGCACATATCCAGAGATCGCCTCCCTCCAGTTGGTAATCAACGATGAAGTCGTCGGCACAGCCGATACCGGCGTGCTCGCTACCGCAGAAGAAGTCGCAGCGTTACAGCAGAATAGCGACTTTATCACCGACCTCGTTGCGGTGGCAGCGGAAGCGACTGCCATGGATGCATTATCAGGAAAACCCATCCACTACCCAACCTATCTGAAATGGTCAGTTGAAGTGGATACAACAGTTCTGGATGATACCATCACAGCCGAGACCGACGCAGCACGAGATGCCTCCAAAGATGACAACCAGTATATGGTAACTGCGGTCGCAATTACCAGCGGTGCTGAGGAAGTTCCGGGACGTCCGGGCGCAAAGACGCATCTATCGGTGGATAACGATGACGATGTCGCCCCACTCGGGCCAACAAACATTGTCGCCGTTGCTGATGTCGCCGGGGCTATTGAACCAGACGCAGATGGCAACTACACCGTCGGTGGAATCGTTGATGAAACCGTCGAATCACCGATAGCAACGTATACCGCTGAACCGACTGCCGATCCGAGCACGTATGCCTCGATTCAGTTAATTCAAGTCGATCCCGATGGGAACGCGACTCCGATTGATGGTGAAGCCGGGATGCTCGACATTACTACCGATGTCGGAGGGCTTGAAAATCTGCCTTATACGATCCACGCTCTTGCAGTTGACGAATTCGGTAATGTGCAAAGTAATGAGGGAGACGAGATGTCTCCGCCAATCACAGTGAATGTGCTGAACTTCCGAGTTGAAGATGTCGCTCAGTTGAAGGTTACAGCCGTTGACGGAGTGGATGTTCTCAGAACACCCACCGAACCGATTCCACTGCGGAGTTCACTGACTTTCGGCTTTAATGTCAGCAACGGTTCGTTAGTGTTAGATGCTGGTGATCAACTGGCAGCTTCTGTTGATGGCAGTGACGTGCCAAGCGAAAGTGACGAAGATCCTGAAGATACCTTCTCACTCAAGGTAGATGTTTCAGCGTTAGCCGATGGAATCTATACACCGCATGCCGTTGTTACCAAACGGAACGGTTCAGTTGCTTTCCCATTGAAAGAAATCAATCTGGATACCACCGGTCCGATGGTCGAAATTCAAACACCTTCGGAAGACCATACAGTAGCGAGTTTGCCAACCGTTCACGCAACCTATAACGATGGTGAAGGTAGCGGTACCGACAGTAACGGTCAGGAAGTCTTAGCGTGGGCAACTACGGAATTGACTGCCGGTCCAACAGTCGGTATAGCACGCATCCACCCCGAAGCAGGGGATGTTGATGTCGCAGTCGATCAGGATGCAATTGAAGCGGATAACGGCACATTGGTCTATACCCGGACTGATAAACTCGGTGGTGGGGCGTATCGCGTCACCGTGCAAGTTGCCGATAGACTCGGAAACATCGGTGAGGCTACTCGTGAGTTCGCTATCGAAGGGACTCCCGCAGACACAACACCGCCAGTCATCACGGAAGCGGCTCCCTCTGGAACCATCAGCGGTGAAAGTTGGGTAACAATCTCAGCCGTTGTCAACGATGCGGAATCCAAGGTTATAAGTGTGAAGTTCGGTATTAACGACCAACCGCTCCGTTCCATCGCACCCGTACAGATCGCTGATGGGCGACTTCAGGTTGCCGATAGCTTCACAGCAGGAACACATACCGTCAAAGTTATTGCTATTAGCGAAGGCGGTAAAAGAGAACATTCATGGACCTTCACACTGGTCGTTGATAACGTCGCACCTACAATCACCTCGATTACGCCAACCGGAACTATCCGTGCTGGACTCCCGGTCATCTCCGCGAGTGCCAACGATGCATCAGGCGTTGACGATATGGATATCGTCCTGATGGATAGCAATGGTAAAGAGGTGAAAGGTGGCACCGAAGACGATGGCGAAGACGATGTTGAGGGTATCACACGCTTGGATTTCATACCTGAAGAACCTCTTGATGAGGGAACTTACACGATTGAAGTCCGCGCAACCGATACAATCGGCAACTCTGCCACAGCAAAGGGTAGTTTCACAATCGACTTTGATACTGCCGCTCCGGTTATCACGATGTCGGCCCCACAAAATGAGGCACGCCTGACTGAGCGCCGTCCGCAGATTTCGATAACCTATGCCGATGCTGAATCTGGTGTAGATCCTGATTCTATCCGCTTCGTGCTTGATGACCAACTGATTAACCTCAAACCGAATGAGAAATCGGCATCACAGGTAGTGTATACACCACCTGCCGAACTCGCTTTCGGGCAACATACGGTTAAACTTGAAGTATCTGACATGGCGCATAAAGAGGGTAACGTTTCTGATAAGAGTAGCGGTGCCCGTGAAGCGAACATGGCGGTTCATGAGTTTACCTTCTTTGTTGAAAGTGAGGAAGGCCCAGTATTGGCATCGCGTCCGATTAACGCACCCAACCCGTTCAAGGACACTACGCGTATTTCCTTCACGTTGACTCGACAATCTACAGTGAGCATCGTCATTTATGATATGACGCTCCGTCCAGTTCGAGTCCTTGTTGATAACGAGGTCTGGGATGCAGGCGAGTACGTTGGCAAAGGTGCAATCGGTTGGGACGGAACGTCCACCGCTGGCGAAGACTTAGCTCGAGGCGTTTACTTCTGTCAGATTATGGTCGCAGACGGTTTCGAGCCAGAATATGCCATTCTCAAACTCGCGCTGACGCGCTAAGTATACCGCAGTCTGCATATCGGGAATTGGATAGGTGTCCAATTCCCGATGTGGACAGTCTTTTGGAGGATATAATGTTAATGACAAAGCACAGTTTTAGATGGGCTTGCAAACAAGGCTCGAAATTGCTATGCGGTTTAATACCACTTTTCTTTCTTATCCTAGCGGTGTCACCGGTCAGCTTTGCCGGAGTGGATGCCATGCCACACCTACGGCTTGGTGCCGGCGCGCGCTCGATCGGCATGGGCGGTGCCTTCACAGCAATCGCCGATGATGCCACTGCAACCGTTTGGAACCCAGCAGGACTCGGCTCCGCAGCGGATTTAAGTCTCAATTTTTCAACACAACAACTCGATCTGGATAGAAGCCATAACTTCATCGCATTGACAAAAGCACTTGGGTCAGCAGGATCTATCGGACTTGCTGTCACAAATGCAGGCGTCAGTGGTATCCAGCAATATGATGCCAGGGAACGCTACGGAGGCACATTTAACTATAGTGCAAACGCCTATTCCCTCTCCTACGGAATTGGGTTCGGAAGCTTCGGTGTCGGTCTAACAGGTCGCATGCTGACGGATAACTTTGGCGCAGAGGGCGTTGAAAGTCAGAGTGGGTTTGGCGGTGTGGATGTCGGACTCATGGGACATGCCCTGCACATAGATGTGGGCGAAGAAAAAGTCCCGACTTTCCATTATGGACTCGCTGTGAAATATTTGGGGGCGGCTCTTGGTGAAGATACTGTGCCGATGGTAATTAGCCTCGGGGCAGCCTATAATCTCTATGTCGGTAACGTCGTCACATTTGCAGCTGATCTCGAGCAAGAGATGGTCAACCTTGATGAGAGCGCGACAACCCTAAGACTCGGTACTGAATATACCATTGTCACTTACAAGTCCACTGCTCTTGCCATCCGAGGCGGGATCAAAGCCTCACGCGACACGCAAAACCTCTTCGGAGGGTTTGGTGTAAACATCGGCGGCTTGCAGGTTGACTATGCCATTCAAGATGGCATGGCAAGTGAAATTAACGGTGTCGGATCGACTCACTTTGCGTCCCTCTCTTATAGATTTTAAAGGAGATAACTGATGAAAATGCTAAGAGGCACACTGAAGTTGGCACTAATTCTGTACATTTGCGCAGCACTCAGTGGTGTTTACGTGTTATCCGCATCTGCGAAAATCACACCCCATGCGGGGGACGACGGCACTACGCTCATCACCATTGTAAAAGGTGATACCCTCTGGGATCTCTGTCAAGAGCATCTTAAGGATCCACTCCGATGGCGCGAACTGAGCAAATATAACGACTTCACCAATCCACACCTCATCTATCCCGGCGAAGAATTGCGTATTCCAATCGCTATGATGAAAGAGGTCAAGGAAGTTGCTGAAGAGGAACTTGCCGCGCAGCAAGAGGAACTTGAGAAACTAAAGGCGGAATTGGCGGAATCCGAAGCAACGCGGGATAAACTCGAAGCAGAAATTAACGGACTCAACAAGAATATGGACGAACTCAAGGCGCAAATCGAGGCGCTTGAGGCAAGTCTGAAATCACAAGAAAAGTTAATGGCCGCTGTGAGTCAATCCAGTGACGCAGTCTCTTCCAGTATCAAAGAAGCCTTGGCAGCGAAAAAAGCGGCTATCATTGACAAGATTGCCCACCTTGACGAAAATTTCGCAGGGATCGAGAAGATGATCAAAGAGCACACAATGGCAGCGGCAGCAACACACGAACGCATTGAATCCATCGAAGGGGATGTGAAGATGCTGTTGACGAGCGTTGAAGCCAACCAAAAGGCAATCAACGAGGTCAAGATGATACTTGAGGATGCCAAAGGTGTCCACGAGGAACTCTCCTCATCTAAGCGCGCTCTGGTTTTTCTGACAACTTTAGCAGCGGGTGTCGGTTTGTTTGCTATCAACGCTATCGGTGGACGTAGCGGCGAATAGGCGAAATCCATCACCTTTTAGGCAGGGAGGGTGTTTCAAGCCCCTCCCTGCCTTTTTTATACAATTCGCTATGTATCAAAGGTCCTGGATATATGTCATCAAATATCGCTAAATATCCTAAGGGAGACACCCACGCAAAAATGCCTCCCTTCACTCAGACAATCAAACTTTACGGCGATAGAACGGGCAGTAAGGGGACCTTTAGATTTGCCGGTCTCGCATGGATGCAGGACACCAAAGTCATCCTTGTGCAAGGTGACGCACAAAGTCTGAGCAATGCTGCAGAGTGGCGATGTTTTCTACGGCTTATAACATTGGCACATCGCCTCAAAAAACCTGTTATTTTGTGGAATCTGCCTGTTGTTCACATCGCTACAGTCCAACGTCGGACCTCGTTGGATTGTGCACAGGCAATTCAGAACGCTGAATTGGAACTCCTAAAATTGCCATACCCTATCATCACGGTTTTCGACGAAGCTTATGACAGCACTTACGCCTATCCGGAACTTATATGGAGCGACGGCATTGTACTCGTGACACCACCGGATGCAAAATTTTCTGAACACGAAAAAGTGAAAATCGCGCGATACCCAACGGACATTGAATCCGCAATTTTGGAACTCCTCTGTCAAGCCGCACTGATTCCTGCCTCGGAATTAATCAAAAATCGGCAAGAGTCTTTACGACAATCAGTTATCAGTTGTCAGTCATCGGTTTTCAGTTAAGAGGTATTCATTGGCCCCAAACCCGTAGCTCGTAATGAAATGGAGAGCGGATATAGGCAACGCATCCCATAGTTCAAACGCCCTTCATCACTCCGCAAGGTAAAATTAAAAAATGTTTGAAGCGAAATTAAAACCCCGACTTGAAATTATTCTGTCTCTCGTCGCAAATAAAATGGTTGCAATCGGTATTACAGCGAATATGGTGACGCTCTGCGGGTTCGTCGTGAACCTCATCGCTGCCTTTTACTTTGCAACAGGGCGTCTCGTCACCGGGGGGATCCTGATTCTGTTCGGGGGGAGTTTTGATATGATAGACGGGGCAGTGGCACGCGCACAGAGAAATTCACGCGCATCCGGCGCACTGTTGGACTCCGTCATTGATCGATACTCGGAAGGATTTCTGCTCCTTGGAGCTCTCATCTACTTTTACAGTTTGGAAAGTCTACTCGGGATAGTGCTCGCGTTCAGCGCATGGTTCGGTTCAATACTCGTCAGCTATGTAAGGGCAAGAGCGGAAGGACTTCAGGTGACCTGCAAGGTAGGACTCATGCAACGACCGGAACGCATTATTTTGCTCGGAGCTGGGACTGTGCTACAAGGAGCACTTCTACACAAACTTCCCTACCTCCAAAGTACAGGAATGATTCTTCTTTGTACACTCGGTATACTCACACTCACCTCACACATTACTGCTATCCACCGCCTTATCTTTTCGTATCAAGAATTAAGTCGCTAACTTCCACTCACACTCAGCCAAACGAGACGGATCGCAAAAGCCACAACAGCGACAATCAGCACCACTTTAATCCATTTATCACCTTTTTCGACTGCCCAATGACTTCCAAGCCATGCCCCACATGCGTTACCAATTGCCAGCGTTGGTCCTAAATACCAGTTGACTTTGTCTTTTATGATAAAAATACCCAGCGCGACCACAGTATAGAAGAAGATAACAAAAACTTTAATCGCATTCGTCCGAACTAAGTCTATACCGGTAAGAAGGCGTAAGGCAGTGATAACAAGCAAGCCTACACCCGCTTGGATGAATCCACCATAAATTCCGATAAAGAAGAAAACAACCATCGAAATAATCTTGGAACGCGTATCATTGCTCTCCATCCTGTTCTTTAAACGCTCCGTTGGGTTAATCAGTGTTAAAACCAGCATGGTAATCATCACAGCAGCGAGGATGAGGTTGAATACTGCGTCCCTGATATCAACCGCGATGGTAGCACCTATCGCAGCACCGATAACTGCTGGTATGGCGAGTAGGATGCTATAGCCGAAATCGGAGACCCCTTTGCGACGAAATCCTACGATGGCACTGAAATTTTGGCAGAAAATCGCTACTCTGTTCGTCCCGTTTGCGACTGCAGTGGGGAGCCCAAGGAAGATAAGCATAGGTAAAGCGAGCAATGAGCCACCGAAAGCAACTGTATTTAAGAAACCCGCGGCAATACCTGTAACGAACAGTAAGAGAACGTGCAAAAAATTGAATTCCACTTTATCCCCTATTATTTTCCCTTTTTTGATGAATTGGATAGTATCTGGCGATATTTCGCGAAGCCGATGAGAACGAGAGCAACAATGTTGCCGAAAATGATGGAACTGCCAAACCCCGTAATTACCAAAAAACCGCCGATCCGAAGAATTCCATCTCCAAACGGACACTGCCAGTTTAAAATAAAAATAGCCACGGCAGGAATCAGGGTGCCCAGTATGAATCCTATTCCCGCAGCAGCACCAGCAACGCTCTGAAATTTTTTTACCATCGGCAGCTGAACTTCAAATTTTCTAAGCATTGTTCCACTTCGTTCTACAATTGTGTTTGGTCAGTTCTAATGCAATTGGGAATCTGTAAGGGTTTTATAGTAGATCCCATTATTTTCCCAGTCCCGATAGGTGCAGTTTCTAACCGCACCGGATCTGTTAGGAAATTAGGTAAGTCCTAAATACTTATCTCTGCCTTGGACAAGTGCCTCTATCTTTCGATCCACTACAGAACGTTGGAGCATCCAAAAACCACAGTCCGGATGCACCCAGCCAATCCGTCCAGCCCCCAATGTTTTTTCCGCTGTTTCGATGCTGGCTGCCACCTCATCTGGAGTCTCAACCGGATTTACCTTTACATCAATCACACCGATACCGAGGACAGTATCTGATGTAACGTCCTTGAGTGCCTCAAGGTCCGCCTCAGGACGATGTTTCAGTTCCAAAACTAAGTGATCGCACCGGAGCGTGTTCAAGAAGTCCACCAGAGCACGCCAGTTCCCTTTTTGGATTACCTGGCCCCCATAGTTCCCAAAGCAGAAGTGCACCGCTTTCTCTCCGCTAAACGCATCAAGAACAATATTAATCGCTTCGGCAGCGCGAGGTCCATCTTGTGGGTTACCGGGTATATTCGCCTCATCAATTTGAATGCACGCACAATCCAGTTCACGGATCTGTGTCGCCAACACTTCTGCCACAGCGGTGAGCAGCGCATCAAAGTCGCCGTAATGTTTGTCCAGCAACGTCCGCGCAAGCATGTAAGGACTCGTTACCGTAAATTTGATATTCTTCCCAGATACGCTCACTGCGCGCTCGCAATCAGAAACGAGGTTTAACGTGCCTTCTCCCAGGGCGTTCTCAACAACCCCTGCCGGTTTCGCACGGAACGACATCGTCTGCATCTGCCGAAATTCATGCCATTCTTGTCTACCCACTTCTGCTCTCACACCAGAAAGTGGACGGATGAAATAATCAATCATTCCATTGGTATCTGGATGGTTGGCATCAAAACGGTAAAGTTCGCCATCTGTCGGTAGGTCAATACCGTGTTGCCGCTGAATGTCTACGACGACCCGCGTCGCATCAAGCAGCGTTTGCTCTGTTGGCATTGACAGAAGCCAGGCGGGAACAGGATAAGAACCCACGGTTGTCGTTAAAATTTCTGGTTTTTTTGTTGTATTCTTCACAGATTTAATTTTCAACTAATTCAAAAGACTCAAGTTCAAAGACCGTGTCAACAGTTACATCGCCCCGAGTCTGTGATTGTGTAAATTTGATAATCCCGACATCCGGTGCAACCCATTTTTTTACAACAGTGATGTCGAGTGGAACATTTTGATTTTCAATATCAAATCCCCATCGAAAGGATTCTTGAACTTGGAAGACATGTTCAAAAGTTCCCGCCGACACGGTTACGGTATCTTCTGAAATCACCTCAAATTCGTCGAGTCCACCACCAATCGGAAAGAGTTCGGGAACTAATTGTGCCTGAAAATTGACCTCCCACTTCTCGCCCGGGATAAGTGGGAATTGGTAGAGTGGGAGATACGGCACAAACAAAATGGTATCACCTGTGCCGGATGTGGTATTCTGGGCGTGTTGGACAATCGCTGAAACCTCACCCTTTTCATCAAGGCTGGTTCCGAGGTAAGAGTAGTTTACAACATTCTCTAAACCTTCAGCCTTACTCGATTTCTGAAGGACGAAACTTTCAATGGTTTCCCCACCTGCGCGTTGGATCTGGATTGTATCCACAATTTCGAAAGTAATCTCAGTACCGCTTGCGTCCCGATAATGCCAAACATTCCCTACAGCCAACGGATAATAGTCGCCAGGGCGGGTCCGCCACACTTGGATATCAAGCGCACTTCTCGTAGCATTTTCCCCATCGCTTACTGTGACTTCAATCTGATATTTCCGTTCAACTTCCGGTGCCCGCCAGAGAGCACCAGAGGCGTTCTCCGTTAACTCACCCCCCGTAACCGTCCACGTATATGAGAGGGAATGTCCTTCAATATCGCCAGCTTCCAAGCGAATTGGCACCTCTGTCCCTGGTGGCACTATATTCGATTCTGCTTCAAACACCAAAATGTGCGGTGCAACGTTTATGCTGCTGGATTCATCACCACCGCAACCTACCGCAACACCAATAAGCAAGAACCCAAGAATTTTCCAGACATCCGTTAATTTTTTCATGTGCTAAGAGATTTTCCACGTAAGACTTCCCGACATTGGGTCTCACCGTTTCCAGTTACATTGTAAGCGAATGTATTCATCAGCCGGTCGTTCGTTGAATTGTTGGGGGCAGATCCGTGAATAATCAAGGCATTAAAAAAGACCCCATCTCCCGGTTCCATCTCGACAGCAACGGCATCTTCCCGTTCTTGGTAGTGTCCGGGTAAAAACACGCCAAACGTCTGATGTTTCCGTTCATGTTCTTGTAAACCCCAGTTATGGCTACCGGGTACAAACTGAATGCACCCATTCTCAAGGTTCGCCTCGCTGATAGCCAGTTGACAATTAATCATAACCGGCTTGTTCTGATCATTTTTCCAATAGGCGTAGTCCTGATGCCACGGGATAGCCGTCCCATCGCCACCCGATTTTGGGAGTAATTTGCTATGATAGAGAGAGATGTTGTTACCCATCAACATTTCCAGTATGTTCAACACTGCGTCAGAACGAAGCAGGCGGTTCAGCGTTGGACTCACTAACTCACTGTGCATCAATTGTTTGATACGTGGCGGGTGATCCTCTGTATCGTAGACTTCCCAAGAAATCCCAACGCCATCAGCAGGTTGTGCTGCCATACGGTTGTGTATATCTTCAACCTCCGTCTGAATTCGCGCAATATCTTCTGAAGAGACAAGTCCCTTTTTCAGAAGATAGCCGTTTTCCATGTAAAAATGCTGTTCTTTGCTCGTAAGTCCCATGCAGTCCCTCCTGAATAAGTGGTGATATTAAAGTATACACCAAACGTTCGGAAAAATCAAGGATTTTCATTGTTTGCTTAAACACACCTCGAGAAAAAAAGGTTTACTTCTGTTCCAAATCTTGTTAAAATATTAAAAGTTGAATTTACGCATAACCACTTTGAAGGCACTACTATAGTCTTCGAGGCATATTATCGCGCGCCTCGTAAGTCGTGAGTACAGAACACCAATGGAGCCGAAACTGATATGGACTATACGCTTGAAAATTGTCAAAAACTTGTGGACGACTGGGTTCGCACCTTTGGGGTCCGCTATTTTTCAGAGTTAACTAATACCACCATCCTTATGGAAGAAGTCGGCGAATTAGCACGGATTATGGCGCGCCGGTATGGAGAACAGAGTTTCAAAGAGAATGAGAAAGACTTGGACCTTGGTGAAGAAATGGCGGATATCCTTTTCGTACTTATCTGTCTCGCGAATCAAACAGGCATCACACTTGAGGACGCATTCAAAAAGTCAATGGAAAAAAAGACACGCCGAGATAAAGAACGGCACAGCAAAAACCCTAAACTTTTGAAAGACACCGAATCAGATACTTAACCGCCGAAGGAGACGGACAATGAGGCTCCAGAGAGGCAGCGTACTTTTAGTCTTAATCCTGCTTTTTATCAGCCATGGATGTGCAATTTTCCAAAAAAGTCCATCAACGCCGTTGGTAGTGGATCCACTCATTGAACAGAATCGCGAGTGGCGCGAGCAGGTTGAAATTGGCAATACAGAACTACAACGTAAAAACTGGCGCGCCGCGCTGACCGCTTACGAAGCCGCCGTTGCAATTCGACCAGACGCAAGTGATGTCCAACACAAAATCGCTGAGATATATTTCCAACTGGAAGAGTATGAAAACGCGCGAGACGCATTCGTAGCATTTTTAGCACTGGAACCGAAAAATATTACGGCTCTAAACTACGCTGGATACATCTCTGAAAAATTGCAGGATTATGCGGCAGCCGCCGAATACTACGAGCGAGTCC
This sequence comes from Candidatus Poribacteria bacterium, assembly GCA_009839745.1. NCBI lineage: Bacteria > Candidatus Poribacteria > Candidatus Poribacteria bacterium. The sequence goes on along the minus strand of VXPE01000122.1, from coordinate 86,157 downwards.
TTGACGTTTCAGTGGATAATCTCTACGCCTTGAATCACCTCGGTTTAGCCTACAAACAGTTACAGCGTTTTGACGAAGCGATTCAGGTGCTCCACACGGCATTGTCTTTTGATCCGAGATGTGAACAACCCGAAAGCGAAAATTTACACAACTACTTGGGGTTAATTTACTTAGAGCGCGGTGAAATAGGTGAAGCCATCGCGGAACTACGGGAATCAATTCGGTTATTTCCAAACGAAATCTGGGCAAGGGAGCAACTCGCCACACTTTATGAGAACCAGGAACGTTATTTTGAAGCGCAGCTCCAATACCGGCAGATTTTAGAAATTGATTCAGACAACCTCCTATCTTTAACGCGACTCCAAGCACTCGCTCAACAGAACTTCGGTCCAACGGAAATTGCTGATGTGCCGCCCGTTGCCCTTCTCAATCCGGATGTTGAGCACATTATCGCGAATGCCCCAGATGCCAGCGATTATCCCGATGCCGATACTTTAGTCCTCTTCAACCATTTCAGCCACGATATCCTACCGACGGGGCAATCTCGCTATACAACGCATCAAGTCGTTAAGATCCTCACCGAAAGGGGGATCCAAAAATACGGGGATATTGCCATTCCTTATCAACCTACAGCGCAAAACATCGGTGTGAATGTAGCAAGAACAATTACGGCGGACGGCACCGTGCTGTATCCCCCCGATGAAGCCTATAACGATGCAACACCCCCTGGGTTATTGTCCCAGAATCTCTATTCCGACGCAATGTGGAAGGTCATCTCCATGGTCGGTCTCGCCCCCGGAGTATGCATTGAATATCAGATAACACTTGAAGATAAAGTACCTGGAGGTGAGACATGGATCACAGGCGCATACAATTTCCAAGCGACAGAGGCTACACTTGAGACGAGTTACGCCCTTCAAATACCCGAGGCGTGGCATCTTCGATGGAAAATTGCGAATGATACCCCAAACGCACGGGAACCTGAAGTGTCCTACACAGAAAATGACACCGTTGTGTATATTTGGAAATACGGTGAAACACCCGCGCTGACAATAGAGGAAGGCATGCCCCATATTAATGACATCGTGCCACGCTTACGTTATTCTTCAATTGCCGACTGGAACGATGTCTACTTATGGTATAAAGAACTCGCGAAAGGGAGATATACACCCAACACTGAGATTCAAGAAAAAGTTCAACAATTAACCGAAAATCTGACAACAGAAGCGGAAAAAATACGCGCCATCTACCATTTTGTCGCCGCAAATATTCGTTACGTTGGTATTGAACTGGGGCAGAGTGCTTATCAACCCTCACCTGCCGCTGAAGTCTTTCAAGTGCAATACGGCGACTGTAAGGATAAAACCACACTTCTGATTTCAATGTTAGATTTGGTGGGGATCAAGGCTTACCCAGTTTTGATTAGCATCGCACCCTACGAGCAGGTCGACGCGACACTCCCCGCACTCAGCCAATTTAATCACATGATCGCCGCTATCCGAACTGGCGCAAATACCTACATTTGGTTAGATCCGTCCTCGGCAACTTGTAGTTACGGAGACCTACCTTATAACACACAAGGACGCACAGGATTTCTCATTGCCGACACACACGGTCAATTCGTGGAAACACCTGTTTTCCCAGCCGACGCCAATAGGCTTGTGAGCATCACGGATATGACCCTAAACAATCAAGGGACTGTAGAAGGGACACTCTGCATTCGGACAAGCGGGCAGTATGACCTAAATACGCGGTGGGCATATCAACAGATACAGCCTCGGGCAATGAAAGCCACTTTGGCGACTGAACTCAGTCAACAATTTCCCGGTATTCAGATAGTATGGCATGAGATGTCAGACCTCAATGAACTCAAGGTACCAGTGGAAATTAAGCTCGGCTTTCGCGTTGAGAATTACGCAATACCTTTAAGCAAAAACATGTTGATGCCTTTACCAATTGATGAATTTGGAGAGTATGCTGAAGCGTTTGCTGACGACCAACGCGTCTATTCATTGGACTTCGGTTATCCAACGCAAGTGGAGAAAACGATTCGTATTGAGGTTCCAGATGGGTGGAGTGCCACGCTACCAGAGGATAGCCATCATACCATGGAGAGCGCGGAATTTACTCGACAGTATCGGCAAGTTGATAATATCATTACCTACCAACTTCTGTTTACTCTAAAAAACAAGATACTTCCAGCGGTTGCATATCCAGCGGCAAAATTGCTTTTTACTTCGCTTGCGAGTGAAGATGGCAGCCATTTGCTGCTAAATATGGGAAGTTACAGTCGCATGTCAAAACGGTAACAACTCTACGGAAGAGGGTAATCAAATTTGCAATCATTTTTTCCTCCAGAAATCTGTGGGTATTTATGAGTCTCTGTGATTTTCAGGTTAAGTATATTTTTTCAAGTGACACTCCTTTTATTAATAGTAACATACTGTATTACCAAAAACAACACTAATTTCACGAACGAAAGGGATACTCATTCCATGAATGAAAATAGGAAACCGAACATCGTCCTCATCCTGAACGATGATATGGGATTTTCTGACTTAGGTTGCTACGGCGGCGAAGTTCACACTCCGAATCTGGATCGGCTTGCTACAGGCGGGCTGAGGTTCACACAATTTTACAACACCGCCCGTTGTTGTCCATCCCGTGCTTCCATGCTTACTGGGCTACACCCCCACCAAACTGGGGTCGGACACATGATGGGCGATGATGGATTGGAAGGCTATCGTGGGGACCTGAATGATCGTTGTATTACGATTGCTGATGCCGTCCGTTCAGAGGGTTACGGCACTTATATGAGCGGAAAGTGGCATATCTCTCGGCATGCCGGTGCTGATGGGCCCAAGCATAGTTGGCCGTGTCAGCGTGGATTTGACCAATATTACGGTATTATCACCGGGGCTGCGAATTTTTGGAAACCGAACACGCTGACGCGCAATAACACACGTATCCAACACGACGAACTTCCTGAAGGCTACTTCCTCACAGATGCTATCAGCGACGAAGCAACGACCTTTATCCGCAATCACACCGAAAAGAACCCCGATAATCCGTTTTTCACCTACGTCGCTTACACGGCACCGCATTGGCCCCTGCACGCCCACGAAGAAGACATCGCCTACTACAATGGACGTTTCGCTGCGGGATGGGATGAACTCCGAGAGGAAAGGCTCTCGCGGATGCGGGAAATGAAGATTTTAGATGAGGCGTGGCAACTCACGGCGCGCGATCCTTCACAGCCACCTTGGAGCGATGTGCAATACAAGGAATGGAATCAACGCCGTATGGAGGTTTACGCAGCGCAAATCACGCGCATGGATGCGGGTATCGGAAGAATTATCAACACGTTGGAAGAAACGGGTGAACTTGACAACACGCTCATCCTGTTTTTAGCAGATAACGGCGGTTGTGCCGAAGAACTCGGAGGACCCCCCGCAATACGCGACAGCGATTCACTCATTAGTACTGAGACAACCTCCGACGGGCAACCCATCTATCGGGGCAACGATCCGAGCATCATGCCCGGTCCCGAAACCACCTATCAAAGCTACGGGGTGCCGTGGGCAAATCTCTCCAATACGCCGTTCCGAGAATACAAACACTGGGTCCATGAAGGCGGTATCGCTACACCACTGATTGCACATTGGCCGGATGCCATAAAATCGGCAGGAGAGTTGCGCCATCAACCCGGACAATTGCCGGACATCATGGCGACATGCCTTGAAGTCTCAGGGACAACCTATCCTGAGGAACACAACGGGAAACCGATCTTGCCGTTAGAGGGAACCAGTTTAGTACCGATTTTCGATGGGAAGGATAACGGTAAAGAGGTGCTTTATTGGGAACACGAAGGCAATTGTGCGGTCCGTCAAGATAAATGGAAACTGGTCCGCAAGTTCCCCGGCGATTGGGAACTCTACGACGTGGAAGCCGAACGGACAGAAATCAACGATCTCGCGACGCAGCATCCACAAAAACTAAATGAGCTTGTTGGACTTTACCGAGACTGGGCAGATCGCTGTTTCATCTATCCCTGGGATCAACTCCAAGAGAAACGCAGACAGCAACAGCAATAGCACTTTTTAAACTATTATAGTAGATTTTGAAAATAAGTTTACACTTCTGCCCCCGGTAGGCGAGGTTTCCTAACCTCGCCGATGCAAAAAAGTGTAAAGGTAATTACGGGTTTTACTATAACTCTGGGCCTCGTTCCACTTCGTTTCACGAGGGTATCTGGTGAAGTCAGCACCCTTTGAGCATCTGGACCAGCTCGATGTTAACCAAAAACCACTGCGGAATGTAATGGAGCAGTGCCCAGATTCCCATAGTTAAAAATTTGTAAAAACTAAGCGCACGGCAACAGCTTCAAACAGACAGGGGTCGGGACCTCTGCTACGGCTCCTGTCGCATTTAATTCACCCGTTTCAGCGTCAATCGCGAACGTAACAACCGTGTCGGTCTGTTGGTTAGCGGCAAAGAGGAAGGTCCCTTCCGGATTCAACCCGAAGTTTCGCGGTGTTTGTCCTTGCGTTGACTCATACCCAATGGGACTCAGCATCCCCGTCTCTGAATCAATCGTACAAATCGCGATGCTATCATGTCCCCGGTTCGACCCATACAAGAATTTCCCAGAAGGATGAACGTGGACATCGGCGCAATGACTGGTGCCATCGAAATCGTCAGGAAGCGTTGAGACTGTCTGGAACTCAGCCAGCGTTCCCGCGCTCGCGTCATATCGGAAAGCAGTGAAAGTAGAATCTATCTCGTTAATCACGTATGCGTACTGTCCGTTTGGATGGAAATCGAAATGTCGCGGTCCTGCCCCCGGTTGCACGCGTACCCACGGTTGCGTATTAGGCGTGAGTGTCCCGTTTTCTGCGTCCAATTGATAGATAAGAACTTTATCAAGTCCCAAATCAGGTGAGAAGGCATACCGATTGCCCGGATCGATCATAATCGCATGGGCATGAGGTTCCATCTGCCGTTGCGGATTGATGCTGGATCCCTCATGCTGCACGAAATCAGAGGCTTCACCGAGCCTGCCGTCCGATCCTACGGGGAAAGCAGTAACACTGCCACCGCCGTAATTCGCCACAAGTAGGCATTTACCGGTGGCATCCACACTCATGTGACATGGGGCACCCCCGCCGGTAGCACGTTGATTGAGGTAACTAATCTCCCCGGTCTCTTTATGAATATAAAACGCCGTAACCGCCCCACTATCTTCTTCACCCTCAAACTCGCTTACCTCATTGACAGCAAAGAGATACTGTCCACTGGGGTGTATCTCCAAGAACGACGGATTCTCAACGCCTGTCATTTTGCTGCTGTATTCCAAGGCACCCGTCGCTCCGTCTAAGCGGTAGACGTAAATCCCTTCGCTATCTCCTTGTGTATAGGTGCCGACATAAACGAAATAGTCTTGGCTGTTCTGTTGTGCCATTATCCGAAATCTCCTTATATAGTCTTAAGATGAATTGTTTTCTCTTCACTTTCACGATAGCCGATGCGGATCGCTTTTGCACGCACGGTGGTTTCGCCTTTTGATAGCTGCAAGGGTTGAGTATACAGTTTCCAGCGTGCGTCATCTCCCTGCTCGGTTGTATAAGCAATTGATGCCCCTTGCGTTGAGCAGTGAAGTTGCAGAACGAGAGGTGCTGCCCACTCGCCAGCCTCATGTGCCACCTCCATACCCGGGTGTTCGGCATTAATCGGAATAAAAATCGGAGCCGCCGTTTGGGGTTGTGTGCCATCAGGATACCACTTCGCAACCATCTGCTCCTCGGATATATCCCCCATATCCCCGAATTCGGATTGCCACTGCGTCAGCGCGCCACGCATCCTTTCCAGAACGTCGTGATGCCCAGTATCACCCGCCAAATTGTTGAGTTCATACCTGTCGTTTTCAACATCGTAGAGTTCTTCAGTAGGACGCGGATAACGGAACATAACCGCCTGATCGCCTTCCAACTCACCTGCGGCGTATAACCGCCACATCTCCTGCATGATCGGGTGCCGATTGCGATACGGAATCCAGAGCAGATACGGTTTTTCAGGATAATAGTTTCTGATGTATTTATACTTTTTATCCCGCACAGCGCGGATCATATCGTAAGACTCGTCGTAGCGATCGCGGGTCGCGAAAATATACTCGCGTTCCATCTTCTCCGGTCCGAGGAAGGGTTGACCCTGTAAATGTTCCGGTGCTTGCACCCCACAAAGTGAGAGCACCGTTGGACCGAGATCAATCAAACTCACGAGTTGCTCACTAACACTATCAGCAGTCAGCGAATCGTGTCCGCGCACAATCAACGGGATACGGATACCGGCATCGTAGGGCCACCGTTTGCCGCGAGGCAGTCCCTCGCCGTGATCACTCCAGAGAAAGACAATCGTATTCTCCGCAAGTCCATCTTCTTCCAACTGATCGAGCAACTCACCGACACGGGCATCCGCGGTGAAGAGATTGTCGTATTGACGCGCCAACGCCTGCCGTGCTTTCGGTGTATCCGGCAGATACGGGGGTAACTGCACGTCATCTGGATTTGTCGTTGTGATCAACGGGCGATCCTCCCGTTCCCACATACCGCTCTCGTGCGTAACAGTCGGATTGAAAACGGAAAAGAAGGGTTGCCCTTCCTCACGATTTCGCCAGTGCCCTTGATTGCTATTGTCATCCCACGCTGTGATAGGAGGGGTGAACTGATAGTCTGTTTTACTGTTGTTGGTGCAGTAATAGCCTGCTCCTCTGAGGTATTCAGTGAAGGTTTTCACATAGGGGGGTGGCACTGCAGAGTATGGGGTCGGCATGTCGGGCGTGTTTTGGTTCGTATGCGCTGTCCGCATGTGATGCGTCCCAATTGAAGTTTGGTACATGCCGGTTATAATAGCAGAGCGACTCGGTGCGCAGACACCGGCAGTCGAAAACGCGTTCGGAAACCGACAGCCACCAGCAGCAAGTCGGTCGATATTCGGGGTCCTCGCGACCGTATCCCCGTAACAACCAAAGCGTGGGGTCGTATCTTCTATAGAGATCCAAAGAATGTTCGGGCGATCTGATGTGCTCATTTATTTCTAAGTTACCTTTTCCTTACGGACTACAGTTATGAAAAATAGATGAAGACGGCAGCTTGCAACAATACGCAGAAATACCCCAGCAAAAACACGCAAGCGGATATGAGAGAAGAATGTTAGCAAACCAATCGTCTCATTTAACGCCTTGCGAATCATTAAAAATTTTGGCAACGATTCTACTCGTGACTCCTAACGCCAACACCCTTCTGTATACGCCTCACGAGTAAATAGCTTCTGACGGAACGGTGTCGCACTCGCCATCCATTCCTCAGGAATCTCCTGCGTGTAACGGTGCGGCGGTCCCGCTTCCTTGAAGATGTCAATAGCGAAGATACGATAAAGCTGCGCGGAATCCACGGGTTTCGCCTCCACCGCGTGGAAGATGCGAGCGTTAATGTAGACCATACTTCCCGGAGGCAATTCAAGCCGTTTCTCTTGTAGTTTGCGTCCAACTTCTCCGTCGAAATCGCCTGTGAGCATCCGTTCAGGTGTCGCCGCTTTCGTCGGTGCGACCTTATGGCTCCCCGGTATAACTTTAAGGTTCCGATCCCCGCGTGTGAAGCCGTTCGGATAGTACAAAATCTGTATATAGTAGTTATCACGCTCGGCGAGGTTAACGGGGTTCTCATGTTTCCAATGGTGATGGTCCTGATGGTATCCAAGTGGACCGATCCCGCGGGGAGCGATATTGAGGGCAGAGTGGCAGAAGTGGTATGCGTCCCCGATAGTTGCGCGTATCAGTGTCGTAATGAAGGGATCGTCAATGAGTCGGTCGCTGTATTCACCGCGATCGTTCCATGGACGAGTAAAATAGGAGCGTGCTTGTTCCTCACCGTTATGCAACGCCTCAATGAACTGGCGCGCCGGTTCAAAGCGCTGCGTGATTTCTTCAATCAACCCTTCTCTACCGTCGTCTGTGAATACGTCTGGATACACGATGTAGCCATCGTTATGAAAAGAGTCGAGGTCTGCCTGAGACGGACCCGATAATCGGAAAAGCGAATCAAGTGTCGTCGTTGTGTCCATAGCCATAACTCCTTACACAATTCGTAACAGTTTGTAACCTTCACATCTGGCTGTGTCCCTCATGTTTAAATCTCTCCAACAATCCCGTCAGGCGTTCCACAATCTCTGGGTGTTCGTCCCACAGATTGTTTGTTTCAGCTGGATCCTCATAAATCTGATACAGTTGCCCTGGCACATCCGATTTCGGACCCCCATCCCGTGGTGGAGGCCATCCACCTGACCCCTGTGTCCCCAATATCAACTTCCACTCGCCGTGACGGATAGAAAAAACACCCGTGCTGGAGTGATGAACGATAGCCTCTCGCAAGGGACTCTCTATCTCTTCACCTAACAGGGCAGGCAAAATATTACAACTGTCCTGTCCCGCATCTTCGGGGACTTCTGTTCCAACGATAGCCGCACACGTCGCCATCAGGTCGATGAGACAGGTTAACGCGTCGGTTTGCGTATTGGGTGCAATAACCCCGGGCCAGCGGGCAATCAGAGGTTCACGATGTCCACCCTCCCAGATATGTGCCTTATAGCCGCGCCAATCGCCGCATGACTTATGATCGTAGAGGTGATACGGCATCGGGCTGTTGTCCCCTGGAATTCGATCACCCGGCAATGCCCCATTATCGCTCGTAACGAAGATAAGCGTCTCATCGGTTTTGCCAGTCCGCGCCAACGCATCCATCACCTCACCGATCATCCAATCGACAAGCCACACCATATCCCCCCGGGGACCCGCGCTGCTTTTGCCACGTGCGAAATCTGGGACGACTGCCTCTGTACAAGGTTCATGCGGTGCGGAAGGCGTTAGATAGAGAAAAAAGGGAGCATCCGCATCGGCGTGTCCCTCAATATATTCAACCGCCTTCTGTGCAATAATCGGATCGGCATCTTTGTGCTCCCATCCGGGGACCATCATCCCACGGCGACTCGTAAACTCTGGCACGTCATGATAGACGCTCGGAATCTCGACAAACGTATCGTTTTCAATGAAGCCGTAAGGCGGTTGGCACGTCGGACAACCGGCGTTTCCATAGAAATAGTCAAAGCCGATATCTATTGGACCCCCGGTGAGCGGTGCCGTGAAGTCGATATGTTCTTCCAATTCGCGTTCTGCGTTCTGCCACGGGAGCGGCGCATGGAAATCGAAATCGTATCCCGGAACGGTCGAAAATTCGAGACCCAGATGCCATTTACCGACGCAGGCAGTATTGTAACCCGCATCTTTCAGCAATCCAGGGACCGTTAGACGTTCGGGTTCGATAAGCGGAGGTTCGTACCCGTAGAGCACACCGTGTTTGAGACGACTTCGCCAGCAGTATCGTCCGGTTAAGACCCCGTATCGTGTCGGCGTACAGACTGCAGAAGGGGAGTGTGCATCGGTGAAGCGGATTCCCTCCTGCGCGAGTTTATCCATATTCGGGGTCGGAATCTTTGAATCGGGATTATAGCAGCCGACATCACCATATCCCATATCGTCTGCCATGATAAAGACAATGTTTGGGGAGCTGTGTGTATCCATTTTTTAAACTTACCTTACGGTTCGGTCAGTTGCGTTAGATATCTACTGTAATTTCGCCTTTAATTCAGCGAGGTCTTTATCAAGCGATGCCTCTTCAGCGTAACTCGAAAATTCACGCGCTAACTTCGCATCCTGATATGCGACATCCACCTCAGCTGCTACTTTCGCCAAAGTGGCCGCCTCGGTCGCATCCTGTTCCGTTTTCGCAAGCGCGTCGAATGCTTTGCTGTCCTGTATCTCTTTTAGCATCTCGCGCAGATGCGCTTCAGCATCGATGTTTCTATGTTGTGCGATGACAACGGCTTTTTTCCCTTCTGCCTCCATCGTCTTCTGCTGCAGATGTTCAAGGAGATCGTTGAGATTCCCGACCATCTGTTTCTGATCTTCCAACTGGTTTTTATATTGATCTGCTAACCGTCGATATTCGTTTCGTTTTTCCAGGTCTTCACGCGCCAGATCTTCACGTCCGGCTTCAAGAGAGATAATCGCGCGTTCTTGCCACCGCTCCGCTTGGGAAACAGCGTTTTCATAAGCATCCTGAAACTGTTTTTCAACACCGATAGAGGCGGCAACCTTCTCCTGTGCCTCTGAAAGCCGGTTTTTCATCGCAACGATAACACGCTCTAAAACCCGATCTGGGTCTTCAGTTTCAACCTCGGTCTGTGCCAATTCCGGCTCATATTGCACAACAACTGTCTCTGCAAACTTATCCCCGAGTCGTTGCTGTTTTTGCCCGAGGAACCAGAGTAAATCAAGGGGTTGAAAGATACCTGCGCATCGGCGAACGAAAGCATCTTTGAAAGTACACGGTTTGCCATCCTTCAAACGCAGCACTTGTAGCGACAACAACTTTTTCCCTATACCTTGACCTTTTCTGAAGCCGTCGATAAAAAACAGACCGAATATCCACAAGGCAGCACTGAACAAAGAAGCAAGAACGCTGAGTCCAACAATACCAGACATCACTTTCCCGAATATATTGAAGGGGCTATCTCCGAAGAAGCTATCTCCAAGAAACAGGATCATTGCAACCGATAAAAGAAGTCCCAAAACGGATTGCCCGGCACCTAAGATCGCAATATCTATAAAAAGCGCGTATAACCGTGCCATTCGGGATGCCAATTTGAATTTCCTCCCCGCGATTTTAATAGATGCCATCTTCAGCTCCTAAAAAACCTCTTTGTGTTTGTATTATACACATCCGATGAATTTTACCCGTAATTTCAACAACCTTCATCCTGAAACGCCTCTGCACTTTCTATGAGAACGCGTGTTACAGTGAAAGGGACAAACTCACAATGCTCCGCGCCGAAGCGTGGATCTCGGTTGAACACCAGTTTTGTAAATCCAGCAGCGTTCTGTACATATTGTATAGAGTCTACAAGGGTGAAAAAAGATAGTAAAATAAACACCAGAAACGAAGGGCGAGGTATAGAGACCTCGCCTTACAATATTACAAAGTCGGCACCGTGACTGCGACTTCACGTCCACCCGCATTTGAAGAGTCGATAACCCCTTGGATAATAACGTTCGTGAGCATCACGCCGTAAGGATCGATCGGTGACGGTTTCCCTTCACGAACAGCATCGATGAATGCCGTGTCTTCCTCATGGAATACGCTCACCGATTCAAACTCCGTGAATTCTTGGTCAAAAATCTCACCGTCTTTGTCGCCATAGACGCGCACACCCTCCTCCGGTCCGCGAACTTCACCGATACCGAGACGCAGTCCCGCTTTTTTGCCAAGGAAAATCGTCCCACCCAGCGAATCCATGTTCATGCACCAGCACGTTTTGAAAACCATACGCGCACCGTTCTCGAAAACCACCCAACCGACACCGAAATCTTCAACTTCGGTCTCTTTCAGGGCAGGATTCCACGTGTTGTGGTGGCTCAGGTAGTTAGAGGTGATACCAGAAACTGCGACAGGTGTCGGATGTCCCATCAAATAGAGAGCGGTATCCAAGGCGTAGACACCGATGTCCGCAGATGCCCCTAAACCCGCTGTCGCCTTGCGGATAAAACTGCCACCCGGATTCCCGCGCCGTCTATCTGCAACCGTTTCAACATAGTAAATATCGCCAAGGGTCCCAGCGTCAACAATCTCTTTCGCTTTAATGACCTCTGGTGAATATCGGAGTTTCAAACCGACCATGAGGATTTTATCGTTTTCTTTTGCAGCACGCCACATTGACGCAGCAGCGTCCAACGTCGCTTCCATCGGCTTCTCGCAAAAAACGTGTTTGCCAGCGTTCAGCGCGGCGACAGTCGGTGCCGCATGCACACCTGTCGGCGTGCAGACATACACCGCCTCGATCTCGTCCATTTTAAGCATTTCATTGTAATCGGTGAACGTGCGCTTGATACCCCACTGTTCTGTCGCACGCTCCAGGTTTGCAGGGACGAGGTCGGCAGCAGCGATGATCTCAGCACCTTCAATCTCAGCAAGTGTGCTGCAGTGCGCTCCTGAGATACCGCCTGCCCCAATCAAACCTAATTTAATTGTTCGCATTTCCATCTCCTTATTCGTATTATGTCTTCTTGATTTTAAGCCTTTCGCCTTTAGAAGTCAAGGGAAAATTGTAGTCGTTTTCGTAATCTCATTTTTTGAAAATTCTTGAATAATCTGCTAAAATAGTTTAAAATGTTAATGCAAGTATGCATGCTGCTTTCATGGTATAAAAGTATAGGAGAATTACAATGCGAAATGGGCGGAACACGCTGTGTGGGATATTAGGGATTTTCTTTCTCCTTTCTGTTGTCTTTATCGCATCAGGTCAACCTGCGCCATCAGACTCAGGAGTTATAACAGTTACCGAGAAAATAGATGTAGGGGAACTCAACAGAAATGTGAAAGACTTGAGTAAAGATATGAAGGAGCTAAGCGTAAATCTGAAGGAGCTAAACAAAAACGTCCAAGAACTTAACACACAGCTCGCAAGACTTGATGAAAGGACAAAATTGCATTCTAATTTACTCTATATACTGATAGCCGGAGTTTTCGGCATCCCACTGACGCGAGTACTATGGTCTAATTGGAATAAAAGAAGTAGAAAGAGCGAGGAATACACCCAAGAAGCAGCAACACTCCCAGAATAAGATACCTCCTACTTTTGATTCAGAGGTGCTGGAATTTCAGCCCAGTTATCCGGATCCAGGGTCGAAGTCCAATCCTATGGGAGGAACCCCTCAATGAAAATACTGAAGACTCAACTCTATCTGCCCAAGATTGCCTTAATAGAGGAAACACATTCTACAATCAAAAAGATTATCAATCCGCTATCTCGGAGTATAATGAGGCGATCCGCCTAAACCCAGATTTTTCAGAACCCTATAACCGCCGAGGTATTGTGAAAGCGGAAATACGGCAACATTCGGAAGCTCTCTCTGATTTTGATACAGCGATCCGCCTAAATCCAGATTCCGCGGAAGCCTACAGTAACCGAGGGGTCTAAAGAGCCAGATGGGACAACATTTTGAAGGTATCTCCGACTGTGACACGGCTATCCGCCTTGATCCGAACAATGCAGGAGCTTACAGCAATCGAGGTACTATGAAAGGAAGATTAAGAAAATTATTTGAAGCCATTTCTGATTTCGACACGGCTATCCACCTTGATCCAAATATTGCAGCAGCCTATAACAACCGGGGACTCGCAAAATTCCTGCTGGGACACCATAACGAAGCCATCCCCGATTATGACACGGCTATCCACTTAAACCCTGATTATGCCAATGCCTACCACAATCGAGGTATTGCCAAAAACACTTTGGGGCGCACCAACGAAGCGAAAACAGATTTTCAAAGCGCATTGGATTTGGCAGAGAAAGCAAAGGATGAAAACCTCAAAGCCCAAATTATAAAACAGTTGACACAAGTGCAAGAGCGATAATGCTTGTAGCCTATGATAACCCAAGTTGCTATTGTTCTCCAAAGAGTTGTCTAATGCTTGTAGCGATGATAAACAGAAAGACTTTCAACTCAAAACGGGTTGCTGTCACCGCATGGATCGACTTCGGTAAAAGTTGCTCAACGAGACTGTTGGTCACCTCCACGCGCTTTCTGTGGAAGTGTTGGAGATAAACTTCATGAGGCGGATACTGACGTTTAGCGTTTTTCTTACGTATGGGTTTCAGCGAAATCCCGGAGGCCGCTAAGGCATCTTCAATACCATAGTTACAATACGCTTTATCTGCGTATACAACAGACCCTTGGGGTAAATCAAAGGCATAACACCGTAAGCCAAGCACATCCGAACAGCGTCCTGGGGTGAAAAACGCTTCAACGATTTTACCGGTCTCGGTGACCATCAGATGCGCTTTTAACCCATAGAAGTAGCGGCGTTTGCTTGCGATCCTGCCATGCCAATCGGGCCCTTGATACAGGTGTGAACGAGAAATACGGATGATGAACTTGCCAATCTCGAGTATCCTTTGGTAACCCTTACCGTTCCCGCGCTTCGTCCACAGAAAGTGAAGCAAAATTGGTTACTGTTTCGTGGACCTCTTCAACTGTCCGATGAATAGTCAATTTATCTCGTGCTGTTACAATTCCAATTGATTTGGTTTGAAAGGTGTCAGTAATTTGCCAGCCTGTGTCATATTCAGTGCCATAGTCTGTTACTTGCGGCGCAAAAAGATAATACGGTGAAGTCGGTTGTAGTTCATACCACTCAGTGGATTGGATATCGTTCTCTGAAAGGGTATTGTATTTATCCTCTCAGATCTCTGCCATACGCCTCCGCCTCAATATAACCGAGCGGCAGGAGCCCATTCATCGCAACGAAATCCGGTCTACCGATCTGATCTAATCGCCTCGGCTCTTGGACGAACCGTATCGTGTTTCTACGAAAATGCTCAACGGAGAGTTCCTCAAGGAAGGCTTGCAGATGTGGAAATAGCGAAAGTTCTGGAGTTGCTGCTGCGCTCTCTTGTGTGCGGCGTATCTTCTGTAGATAACGGTTACAACGTGTTTGAAAGTTCATAGGCATTATACCCTTTTCGGGTCTTCTGTGCAAGGGTTTTTGTCAGGGCGAAAAAACTGGTGGACTGTCCATCTTCTTTCACGTTATCGGGAACGTGCTTGCAAACGAGCGAGTTGTTCTCGGAGTTTTGCAGCTTCGGATTCAGCGTTTTCAGCGCGTGTTTCGGCACTTTCAGCGCGTGCCTCAGCCGCTTCTGCAGGTGTTTGCAGCCATACCTCCGAAACCGGATCGTAAATCCCACACTCCATATCACGCAACCGAAACTCTAAGCCTAATGCCTCTGAATAGATACCCCCATCCGCATTTGGTGAAATTGCCACATACCTGCCATCCACCAATGTAAACCCCATCAGCGATGTAGGCAAATACAGCCCCTCTGCATCATACAAGACATAGTCCTGGATTCCCAATGAAGCATAGAGCTCCATCTTCTCGCCTAAGTCGTTTCGATAGGTGGTTTTGCTGCTCATCTCCATCACAAAATCAGGCACCTTGCCTTCCTCCCAGACCTTATACGTCAGCCGAGGTTTCTGACCCATTCCGAAAGTAATAAGAGCATCGGGTGTGACGACCTTCTGTGGTTGCCCCTCCACGTAATACATGAGTATATCGCCAGAAACATAGACTTCCGGACGTTGTGAAAAATGATTCTCAAGTGTTTGTATGATGCGAGTGAGGATGCGTCTGTGCATATCACTGACTGCCATAGGTTTTCCGTCCGTTTCTGGGTAAAGTTCCGTTTCAGTCGGCGCGTAGGGGATTTTGGGTTGATTCGGGTAATTTTGCATCGGTGTCCCTCCTTTTCCGTAGAATGCCTGAAGAACGGGTTTTAGAATTTTGATCCGAGGTCTGCATTACATATAAGTATAATCTAAAATCGGGGTTTTGTCAAAGATTTTAGACCCACTCCTGCCCAAACGCGTATTGACACAATTTCGATCCTATGCTATATTTCAAACACACTCTTAGCATTTGAGGAGAATATTGTGAAAGCCGCACAATTTTACGGTGGAAAAGACATAAGGGTCGAAACCGTCCCTGATCCAACACCCGAAGAGGGACAAGTGCTGGTCCAAGTGGAAGCCGCAGGGATCTGTGGAAGTGATCTGCACGGCTACCATCATCAACCCGAGAAACCTCTATCGCCACGTATTGGTGGACATGAATTGACGGGAGAAGTTATCGACATAGGCAAAGGCGTTACAGGGCATGAGAAAGGCACGCGCGTAGCCGTTGAACCGATCACGCCGTGTAACAACTGTCCCGAATGCTTTAATGGCTACTACAATATCTGTGGCAACCTGCGGCACGCGGGCGGCGGCTTTGCGGAGTTCACGGTTGCCCGCACGCCAAACGTGTACACATTGCCGGAGAGTGTTTCTGCAGAAGGTGGCGCCTTGGCAGAGGTTTACGCAGTCGCCGTCCATGCCGTCAACAGAGCGATGGTATCCCCCGGAGACTGCGTCGCTATTATCGGAAGTGGTCCCGTTGGGTTGACGATCGCCCAGGTAGCCGATAGCGCGGGCGCGACCTCTATCGCTATGCTCGGCAAACCAGACGGTCCCATACAGATCGCACACGAGGCGGTCGGTGCCGTGCCTATCAATGTAGATAAAACGGACGCTGTCGAGGCTGTTATGGAGTGGAGCGATGGCAGAGGGGCGGATGTCGTTTTTGAGGCGGTTGGTGGGAGCGCGAATACGCTGGAACAAGCAACAGAGATCGCCGCGAAACGCGGACGTATCTGTATGGTAGGTGGGCATCGGACCCCGCTCTCCTTTTCGGAACGGTTCGCACGGAGTCGAGAACTCACAGTCATCTGGTCGTTCTGCTACGGCAGACGCGGTGGGAAAACGGAGTTCCAAATCGCCATCGACTTACTCGCTGCCGGCAAACTCGACCCGAATCCACTGATTACGCATCGGTTCGACTTAGACGACGTTGCACAAGCCTTCGCAGTCGCTGCTGGACGTGATGAACACGGATCTGTCAAAGTTCTCGTGTTGCCGAATAATTAACGGAGGTAAGATGGAGACTCTTAAACTGCTTATATTTGTCGGGACGGAAGGGATTTACCACGATCACGCCGGGAACGGACAGTTCTTGACAACGATGCTCAACGATACTGCTAATATTGAAGCCGAGTTCTCGCAAGACTACAACCAACTTGCGAATGGACTTGACACATACGATACCGTGCTCTTCTACACCGATGTCGGGGAACTCACGGAGGCACAAGAAACCGGTCTACTCACCTATATCCAAAGGGGAGGCGGATTTTTTGGACTCCACACCGCAGCCGCTTCGTTCAGGGAGGCTGAAGGCTACCACGGTATGCTCAACGGATTTTTTGACGGGCACAGTCCATATATGGATTTCACCGTCAATGTAAGCGACGCTGCACATCCAATTACCGAGGGATTAACCGATTTTGAGGTAACGGATGAACTCTATTATCTAAAGCACAATCCCGATGCCTCACACCATCTCATGCACGCCTATGACGAGACGAAAGATGAGACGCATGTCATGGCGTTTCACCATACGTATGGCGAAGGCAGAGTGTGCTACTTCGCCCTTGGACACGATATGGCAGTGCTTGAGAATCCGAGTTTTCAGAGGGTTATCTGCCGCGGCGCGTTATGGGCTGGAAACCGCCTTTGAAGGAAAACAATGTTGTCCCAGGTCCGGTAGGTGCGGTTTTCCAACCGCGCCTACCTTATCCCAAGATATAATTAAACCATTTCATGAGATAGAAATTGTAGCCTGCAACATCGGCGCAGGCGGATCAACGGCAAGAAGCGTAATTGACACAATTGATCTGACCGAACCGCAAGGTATAATTAAAAAATCATATCGCGTGCTGGATAATGCGTATCCCCTGGGGATATATCCCTCGGATCGTTGGATACAGCCGTCTCCGGTGGCACCATAATCTGATTTTCGTTCACCGGATCATCGGTCTCCGTCCGCCACTGCTCCAAACAGTTTTGCATCTCCGTCAAAACGTCTGCGTAATCGGGATTCCCCGCGAGATTATGTGCCTCCGACGAATCAAACACGACATCGTATAACCGTTCCGATTCAACGGGAGCATCACCCCAACCGTGTTCCATCATAAAAGTTTTACTAATGCTGTCATCGCAGTTCGGCAGTGCCCATTTTTCCGCAGTGTCATAACGGCGGATATATTTCCATCGCTTCGTTCGGATGGCGCGTTGCGGTTCATAACAACAGTGATAGTTAACTTCAGCGAAAATCGCATCACGCACATCTTCCGCTTCACCCCGAACCAACGGGAGCACAGAATTCCCTTGTAACCACGCCGGTGCTTCAATCCCCGCCAATTCGCAAATCGTCGGGAAGAGGTCAATCTGACTCACCAACCCGTCCAAAACTTGTCCACCACTGAAACCCCCGGGACCGCGGACAATAAGCATTATCCCGATGCCGTGGTCGCTGAGATGGCACTTCATACGAGGGAAGGCAAGCCCGTGGTCAGTCGTGCATATCACGAGCGTGTTCTCAGCAAGACCGTTTTCCTCCAGGGCGTCAAAAACCACACCCATTTTCCTATCTAACGTGCGCGCCGCGTCTATATATTCCGCCATATCCTGTCGCGTAACAGGTGTATCGGGGAACGGTGCAGGCGGTTTCACATAGCGTGGATCGGTTTTCGGTGCTCCATCCGGCGGCGGATCGAATCCTTTCTGTCGGCGATGCGTCTCACCAAATCCAACGTCTAAGAAAAATGGCGCGTCATGCTTCTCCGAGATGAAATCGCGTGCGCGTTCCTCTGCGCCTGCTCGGACGGTGCCTTCGGATAAAAGTCGTTGGTATCCTGTCTCCTTAAGATCTCGGACGACATGCTGGAATCCTGCCAAGGCAGTGGTATATCCAGCCGCATTCAAGGTGTAGGTGATCAGATGTTCTGGCACTGGAAGGCTCCACCCCCGATTTGCCAAACCGCCCATACCGCAACTATGTGCCCACTGTCCGGTGAGGAGTGCAGCACGGGAGGGTGAACACGTTGGATTCGCACAGAATGCGTTTCGGAAGACAGCACCCTCCTCTGCGAGTTTCTGGATATTCGGAGTCGGGATCGCATGCCCGTAAGGTTGCACATACCGACCTGTATCGTGTGAATGAATATAGACTATATTTGGTTTGTTCATGCAGTAACCCTTAATATAAAGTAGGCGCGCCTATGGAGCGCGCCAATTTTGAAAAAGACTTCTTTATTTACCCAAAACTCTTTTGCATAAGCCGGGAGTTACTCCGGCTGGAGGTGTGCCCGGGCAGTATCTTCCTCCGAAAGGTGCCGATCTTGCGTAAGCACAAATTCACTTAGCAAGGCAATTTCAGGAACTCGGAGTTCCTCACTGAAAATTGTCGCAAATGCTCGTCTGATTTTGGGCAATCGATGGGGTCGAGTGAATTCCGTAGTGCGCTGGGCATCGATTGTCGTTTCAACAATTTTTGACATGGTACACCTCCTATGAACGTCCGCCCCATCAAAACTGAGAGCGGATAGGAAAGCCAATGCATATCTGGTTAATGTTGTATAACCCAAGTATACTTTAAATTCGCAAAAATGTCAAGGATTTTTTTTCAAAATATTTATACATTTTGTTGACAGTAAATTGCGACTATCGTATCATGTCAGAAAATGCGTCCGGCTCATCTCTTGAAAATTAGTATCAAAAACGCAGCACGCAACAACGGTGCGGGTGGATACTCTGAAAAAAACCGTTAAATCTCCAATCGCGTTGTTCTTCCGCAAGGTCCAATTAAAAACTTCCAACACAAAGGGGAGCACCAATGGCACAACGAGAAACGCTACCTTTCGTGGAATCGACGGGTAGTTTTGCGAACGCAAGATACCGAGGTACCCGCATGCCGCCACCAGAATGGGTTGAAAATCCCGATGAACGGAAAAGTATGTATGTGCGGGAATCGATCAAAGTCCACAATGCCCGTCTATTGCAGCCACCTCCGAACCTTGAAGCGAACGGATTCCAGTTAGTAGACGCCGATACGCAGGTGAGAAATCTGCACGATCAGGATGCCATAACAACCCATTTCTATCAGGAGTGCGCTGGCCTCATCACGGCAATTACAGGGTGCAGCGACACACACGTGATGCAACACCAATATCGGAATGGGTTCGGCGGACTGCCTGAAGGGCATCCACGTGGCAATAAACCGACAGCGAATGGAAGCGAAGGCACCTATGGGGGCATCCATTCGGATGTGAGTCCGTATTCCGAAGATGGATTTGAAAAAATCGCCAACGGAAAGCACTTTCAGATGTACAATGTGTGGCGGAGCACCGATCTGGAGAGAGACATTTACGTCATGCCACTCGCTATTTGCGATATGGCAACGGTTGCGAGAGAGGATATAATTGCCGCCGATGCTTGGTCTCAGACGGAAACCCCGAGACGACTCGTCAGTTTGCGGCTCGTGCATAGCCCGAACCAGCGTTGGTATTATTTCCCACGAATGACACCGCAGGAAACGCTAATTTTCAAGCAGTATGACACACGTCAAGAGAAATCCAACATGCGCACAGCCTTCCACGGGGCGATAGACGATCCGACAACCCCGGAAGACGCGCCACTTCGAAAAACCATTGAAGTGCGCTTACTTGCTCTGTTTGATGAGGATGTCGAGCGGGAAGCGAGAAAGGCGAGATTTCAAGCCGAGGTTCCCGAGACCCACACTGACGGCAAAATTTCTGATTGGGTGGAGAAATAATCAGGTGACCGCCGCTTGTTTCGCCTTGTTGATCTCCGTCAACACGTTCATGGCGTGTAAGGATTCCTCTTTGTCGTATTGTGGGCACTGACGTAAACCGGCAGCAAGGCACCGGTGAACTGCTTCGGCTTGATAGAGAAATCCGTGTTGATTCGGAGAGGATCTCGCCATCGCGACAGACCCCGGCAACGGATACTCAAAGTAATGCAGCGGCGCAGGGGCGTTTCGGGTCCTGTATTGAGAAGGCACGCCATTCGGCGGTGGAATTCGGATAGAGATACGCGTCGGGCAATGTCCGGGTCGCTCAAGCGTAATGCGTCCCTCTGTCCCAACGAGTTCCGTCACCTCTGCGAGTTCAGAGGCGCGAGGCGGAAATGTAAATACGGCGTATTTGTCATCACCGTAATCAACAATCGCACCACCGGCTTTATCACCCAAGGCGGTGACCGCTACAGGCACAGCCGACGCACCAAAGGCAAGCGGTGCCGCTTGGATGGTATAGATCGGGTCGAAGAAGTCGGATTGTGTGAGCACAACTTTCCCAATCATGCCTGCCTCAATAGCGGCGCGAGCATGCTCCACCGCAGGAAAGAAACGCGTCCACATGCCATCCTGCATCATGACACCCTTCGCCTCGGCTGCCGCATACATCTCTTCGGCATCGGAGAGGGTCTCCGTGAGCGGTTTCTCACAAAGCACATGCTTGCCCCCCTCGATTGCGAGAAGGGTATGCTCCTTGTGCAGTCGGTTGATCGTCCCGATGTATACAATATCTACGTCATCGGCTGCCACCATTTCCCTATAGTCCCCGTAAGCAGTCGCAACGCCATACTGCCGCGCGAATTCTTGCGCTCGATCAATCTCCCGTGCCGCTACAGCGGTTAGGGTCGCGCCTTCACAGGCGTGTAGAACCTCTACCCACTGCGCTGAAATGTTACCAGCACCGAGAATACCCCAACGCAACGGAAAAGCGACATCTGTAGCACTGGTAAGTCCGCGGCGAATGTCCAGTGGTGTTGAGAGAGGTATGTTGTTGGTCATAGAATTCATAACAATCTCCGTTCGTCGAAGCATACTTGGTGGGTCTGTCTAATGTTCACTGTTACGCCCACGCGTCAAGGACAACTTTCCCACAGTCATGTGTGCACTGCAATGCCCACGCCTCCTGAATCTGGCGCATCGGGAAGGTATGTGTGATGAATGTATCCAACGGATCCTTCACTTCTGCAATCATCCGCATCATAGCAGGTGTGTCTGCGAGGTTATAATGCCGCGTGCCGTGTAATATCAAGCCTTTATTGATAATACTGCTCCCCTGAATTTCCACGTCACCAATTCCACCAATCAACGCAATGTGTCCTTTCGGGCGTGTTACGTCAATCAAGAGTCGAACTGCTGGAGAAGCCGCTGAGCACTCCACGCCTTTGTCTACACCTTTACCATCCGTCAAATCCTGAATCTGATCGGCGACATCCTCGTCTTGTGGGTTGACGACTGCTGCTGCACCGAGTTTCTTCGCCAGGTCCGCCCGATACGGATGGCTCTCAACCGCAATGACGCGCGCACCTCTATACACTGCGTTAATCACGCCGCCAAGCCCGATGGGTCCCATTCCCGTAATCAGAACGGTATCAAACGCGTTGACATTCATCAACCGCATGGCATTAGATGTCGATCCGAGTCCACAACATGCCATTCCAGCGTGATCATACGAGATCCCGTCCGGAATCGGCACCAGTAACCAGTCCTGCTTAAGGATGTACTGCGCGAAAGTCGCCGTCACACCTGTCTGCTCGGTAACGTGTAGGATCTTGTTGTCGTCTGGGCAGTGCGCATATTCGCCTGTTAAGCAGAGATGACACTTCCCACAAGGGTAGTGTGGCATTACCACAACGCGATCGCCTACCTTAACAGTGCCTTCCTGTGCTATTTCTACCACTTCACCCGCGGCTTCGTGCCCGAAACTGTCGCCTGTATGTTCGCTTTTGAAACCTTTGTATTCCGTACACATCGGGGCCGAATGAATTTTGACGACGACGAACTCACCTTTAGCAACTGGGTCGGGTTTATCTATTAAACCCGCACTTTCAGTACCGAATTTTGCAACAACTTTCATTCAAATCTCCCTTCTACATTTTACGCTTCGGTTTCCTCTCCTGTCTCATCTTCGTGCATAATTTCCTTTAATTTGAGCCCAATCCAGAAAGCCGCGATGCAGATACCTACCGATATAGCGAACAACGACTGATAACCGATGTAAGGCGCGAGAAACCCGCCAAGGAGCGGCGCGCAACTCACAGGCATAAGGAGCGTGTTCATGAAACCGATGTAACTCGGACGGTTCCGCGGCGGCGCAATGTTTAACATGTATGCCATGAAACCTACCATCATACCGTTCGCCAAAATACCCCCAACGATGAAGATTAAGAAAAAGGCAGGCATTTGCAAGGAGGTCGGCAACATGCCGGACAAAAAGGCGAGGCCAGGCGGGATACCCATCAGTGCTGCTGTAATAATCAACAACCATCGAACACCATACTTTTCCCCGATAGGTCCCCACAACGCGTTTGAAACCACACCACTCAACGCAGAACAAACGATGAAAAATCCCATCGTCGCTTCTGAAAATCCGAGTTCATTCAGGGCGTAAGGCATATAAAAAGGTGATGCCATGCCAGAGAAATGTGCAAAAACGCGGAAGAAAATAAAACGCCGATAATTCTCGTCTGTCCGGAGGAAGTAGGCACCATGTTTTAAATGTTGCCACATCGGTTGACGCCTCGGGTGAACAGGGTGAATCGGCTCGCGCACCCCTAAAAAACTCACGAAAGAGAAGAACGCTGCCGCCACCGAGCAGACAAAAAGAAAGGCATAGTTATACGGGAACCCAAGATCGGTATCCAGATTACAGATGGAACCGATAAAATACATCGTGACCGTTTTGAAAGCTTGTGTGATACTCCCCAATATACCTGTAAATTCAGATTCGTCCCCGAGCACCGCACGAACCAAGAACCCAACCCAGATCGCGAAAAAGCCACCGTAGAGTTGTCGTAGGCTAAAGAAACGGGCGCGCTGCTGCGGGGCTATCGCTTTAGAAACGATGTCCATGTACGGAAGGGTCGAAACGCCCATGGCGGAGGAGGATATAAAATAAAGAGACAGAAAGGAAGCCGCGAGCAACGTTGGATTTCGCTCACCAATCGTAATAGTGCAGAAAAAGACAGCGAGCCATGCTAAAACCCGGACGCTCATACCCAGCGCGTAGAACGGCATTTTTCTCGGACGGTGTTCAAGCAGGTTCGACATCAGCAGTTGAGGCCACATCCACCCTGCCGTCATCATTGAACCCGTTAAACCCACCAGAATGTCGGAACCGCTTAATTTATGAATAAAAGCAGGCAGCACCGTCGATGAATCCGCAAACGCTAAATTAATGCGCATAAAGGTGCCTTGGAGCAGCGCAAATCGGAAGTTTCGCCGTTGGTCACCTACTTTTTTAGGCATTCTCTTTTTTTATTCCTATCCAAACTTTTTGTATTATAACCGCAGCAATCAGAAATCCTGCACTTTATATTTTGACACAATTTTCGCAATTAGGTTGAATTGAAATTTCCATCGTTTATCCGACCCTCGAAAAAAAATCCTTTACAGCACCCTAAGGTTGTGCTAAAGTTCATACAAACGCTGTATGAGTTGCCGATAGTCGGTTATCGGTTATCGGTTAAAAGGTTTTCGTTTAAAGAGACCTCTTAACTGACAACCGGAAGGGTTTTCGTAGAAAACCCGAACCGACAACTGACAACTACAAAAAAAGGAATAATTAAAAAATATGGAACCTCTTCGGATTGGATTTCTCGGTGCCGGCGGTTTCGCAAGGCACACCATTTATCCCGCATTACATCTCGCCCCTGTCGCATTGCAAGCCGTTTGCGATGCCGACGAGAATCGGGCAAAGGACGCTGCCGGCAAATTCGGCACGGGCAGATATTACACCGATCGGCACGAAATGTTTGCAAAGGAAGACTTGGAAGCCGTCATCATCTGCATGGGACCCGACCCGAGGCAGTCCCTCGTGCTTGAAACGCTTGCAGAAGGTTATCATGTCTTCGTCCCCAAACCCCCCGCACCATCGCTCGCGGAAACACTCACGCTGGCGGAAACCGCAGAACAACACAATAGGACGTTGATGGTGAACTTCCAGCGTCGGTTCAGTCTTGGGGTGCGAGAGGCACGGGAAATCATGCAAACCGAATCCTTCGGACAACTCACACAACTCTTCTGCTCGTTCTGTAGTGGAAAGTACCCGACGGTCAAAAGTTACCTGCTCGATTTCGCGATCCACCACTTCGATTTGGCACGACACATCGCTGGCGCGGATGTGAAAGAACTCAGCGTTTTTCACAATGAAGTTGATGGACAAGGTGCCTTCGCTGTCGCTGTAGAATACACAAACGGCGCCGTCGGAAGTTTACAGTTGACCAGCCAACGCTTATGGCAGCGCAACTATGACTACATCGAGATTACCGGACAACACGAATACATCGTTTTAGACGGATTGTGGGGCGCGCAACACTTCACCGAATCCGGGAACTCCTTCACCTCAAACTTCTCCGATCAGCGCAACGGCGAACTAACAGGGGATGGCATCAGTCTCACCGAGTTCGTCAACGCCATTCGTGAAGACCGAGAGCCAATATCCAGCATACACGATTGTGTTGGCACGATGCGGTTCTATGATGCTGTCCTTCAACGCAAAAAAGGCGTTATCTCTTTGGTTGATTAGTGGACTCACTTTCTCTTTAGGTATGTTCTATTTCTTGTAGGCGCGCTTTTAAAGCGCGTCTCTTCTTTTACGCTGTCCCCAAATTAATGTTTTCCAAAACCCCGAGACACGTCTCCCGATTAACCAACCGATGATAATATCCGCTGACGCGTTCCATAAAGTCCCGGTTCCCGTCCAAACCACTTGACGATACAGCACCCGCAGGCGACCACAACGCCGCATTTGAGAGAATCGTCGCGATCCGCGCCGCTGCATCTGATTCGCTAACCCCAAACGCTCCCTTCAGAATATCCTGTATCGTCCGATCAGGGTCACGGATTTCGTATACCTCACCCGTATCGGTAATACCTTTATAGTCGTCAGGAGACGAGATTGTGTGCGGGGTCAGAAACCGAAGCACTGTTGCGAAGGAATACGCGAAATCGGATTTGAAGAGTTCTGTACTCGCATCATAGTTCGGTGAACGCACAATGTCGGCGGCGCGTTCACGAAGTTTCACTGTTTCGATGATGTTAATCCGGGCATTGTCATCTTTGACGCGACGGATACGCGCAACGAATTCCAATGAATATGCCCGCGCGCTTTTTCCAGCTATCGGGATGTCCGCTTCCACGATCTTAGCGTATCCATCCATCAGACGCTCCAGGTGTGGTGCAAACGTTGGGTGTGTCGCTGCTTCGTTGACATATTCAATACCGGAGAGTGTTCCTTTGTGCGTAATCCCAGGCACATGCACGGAATTCACCAGGAGCAATTTCCAGTCATGATACGGTTCAATACTCTCGCGACTGACAACAACGCCGGCGTCTTGAAGTTTACTGAATGGCACACGCAACACGGCGTCCAAATCCTCCAAGATAAGCGGGGTCGCTGGCATTGCCTCGGCGTAGGTTATCAATTCATCTTGACGTTCGATGCGTGCACGCGCCTCCTCTTGAATCTCGTCAGGCACGGCATAGACCTGCGGCACAAGCCGGTCCCCCATTTCGTTGAGAAACCCCACGTTCGTTTCCAGCCACGCCGCGTAATCATCACTCCGTTTCGGATACGCGTTGCAGAGAATATCGCGAATAATATCTCCGTTATTTCGGAGGTTATCGGTGTTGATGACACAAAGCGTCGCCTCCGCACAGTGATGACAGAAATAGCGATAGAGCGTCTCTTCCAACACATCCATCGCCAGTTCACCCTTGGCGATCCCTGCTTCAGTTACACCGATAAGGAGGAGGTCCAACGGATGTTTTGTCTGTGCATAGAACTGCTCGCGTCCTGCCGCTGTTGCGAGTGTCGTCGCACCAACGACGCTTGAGACCTGTCGGATGTCATGAACACCACGCATATCGAACGTGACAACATGGTATACCCCGCCTTGTTGGTTGAAGGCATCGGCTTTCTCAGTGCCGCGCGGCTGACCCACAAATATACCGCCATCATAAAGGTTCCGTTGATTGAGGATATGGACAAATTCATGGGTTAAGGCGCGTTGTAAACCGCCCGCACCGATCGCAAGTATTTTGGTTGGCAGCATTTTTTACGTTTAAACCTCCATTTTCGATTTGGCTATTGGTTATCAGCACGTTCACTTTATTCGCTTTCGGTTTCTATCAGCAAAGAGGGTTTCATCACTTCTGACAACCTTACAACTTTGAAACTTTAGCACACTTTACAACTTTGAAACTTTCACATCCGCTTTCTGATTGCTGGCCGCTATTCTAAAATATCATCGTAAAGGGCTAAATAAGCGTCTGCGATGTGTTTCCAATCGTAGGGCTTAACACGTTCAACACTCGCTTTACCCATCTCAATACGACCTTCACCGGCGTTAATCAGTTTGACCAGCGAGTGTGCAAGTCCGTCAACATCACCGGCGTCGAACAGTGCACCATTAACACCCTCCACCACGAGTTCATCAATCCCTTGAACGCGGCTGGCAACGATCGGCAACCCCGTCCCCATCGCCTCCAAAACAACAAGCGGCATCCCCTCCGCGAGCGAGGGCAAAATGAAAACGTCAGCATCACGATACTTTTGTGGCAATTCCGAATACGGCACTGAACCCGCGAATCGGATATGTGACGCTACGCCGAGATCTTCTGACAATTTCAGAAGTTCCCCCTGATACGGTCCATCGCCGACAATTTCGATTTCAAAGTCATCGGTTCCCGCGTTTTCAATGATTTGGGGAAGCGCGCGAATCAGAAATTGGAAGCCTTTGCGCGGGATAAGCCTCCCAATTGTGAGCACTCGGACCTTTTCCGGACAGGCATCGCGGTGAACCGGCTCAAAACGTCCTAAATCCAAGCCATCAGGGATCACGTCCATTTTCACAACCGAATCCGTCTCTCTCGCCAGTTCGCGTAAACCGTCACTACACGCCACAACCGCTGATGCGTTGCCCCAAATCGCTCGGATGATCGGCTTCAGCAGTAGATATAACCACCGATAATAGGGCGGATCCGGATTGCGACTCGGCACATCACGTCCCCCTAAAAACACGACGTATGGCACACCGCGGCGTTTCTGGAGAAGATACGCACCACCCCCCGCAGGGATACCAAAAAAGACCTGAACGATGTCCGGTTGGAACTGTTTCGCAAATCGCAAACCGTAGAGACTTGAACTCACCGCGTAAGTCAGCATTTCGTGGACCGCACACACATCGCGATTCTTCCGAAGTGCACGCACACGATGCACATGAAAACCCTCCATTTTCTCAGCTGTTGGACACTCACGAAACTGAGAGGTAATCAGATGCACTTCATGCCCCGCCGCCGCGAAGTGTTTACCTAAAAAGTAGCTGACCCAACCACCACCTCCACCAATCGGTGGAAATTCGTGATTGAACATCAATATTTTTAACTTTCCTTGCGGTTCGGTGAGGTGACTTGAAGGTTTGATGCCCATTTCCGTAGATCCGTCTTCCACTTCGTTTCAGGCGACACACTTTTTAACTTTCTTGTGCGAACGCCGTTACAAATTCAATAATCGCATCCGCGATATCGATGCCTGTGACTGACTCCAACTCCTCAAATCCCGGCGATGGATTGACTTCCAGAACAACGGGACCCTCATTTGTCTGAAGTAGATCGACCCCGGCTATCTCCAATTCCAGTGCTGCTGCCGCTACTATAGCCAAGCGCGTGTATTCGTCTGTCAGTGCTATAGCCTCTCCAGATGCCCCTTTATGAATATTCGCTCGGAATTCACCGGGAGGCGCACTCCTTTTCATCGCCGCAACGACTTCACCGCCTACAACAAAAACACGGATATCAACGCCACCGGCTTCCGCAATAAACGGTTGGATGACATAGTCCTGATGCAGATCACACAGCGCATCTACAGCCGACGTGAGCGATGTCGGTGTATCTAACAACATAACACCCGTGCCGTGTGTGCCGTGAAACGGTTTTAAAATAAAGGGATACGTCCCGACTTCCGCCACAGCGTCTTCTAAAAACGTAGCGGAACCGACGGTGAGACTCGGTGGGATAGGTAAGCCGTGCTGTGCAAGGATACGTAAGGAGTGAAATTTATGGCGTGCCGCCGCAATCGCTTTTGCCCGATTCACCACAAGTGTTCCGACCCATTCAAAATGCGCCAAGACCTCTTCGCCGTATTGCGCTGTCGTCCGACTGAGTCGCGGCACGATGACATCAAAGTCTTCTGCCGGTTTCCCGTGATAAGTCATACGGTTACCGGTGCCACCGATATGGAGATAGAAACCGAAGGGATCTAAAATTTCTGCGGTGTGTCCTGCAGTGAGGGCAGTTTCGCTAAGCCTGCGTGTGGAGTGGTTTTGAGGTCCCCGTGAGAGGATACCGATTTTCATATGGATAGAGATATAATGCTATCTGGATGCTGGTGAATTCCCGCCGATGAGCAGTTCCAGCGGCTCCGTTGATTCTCGCAAAAGTTTCAGTGCCGCCTCTCCCTGACAACGATGTTCGTTTTGAAGTTCAGATACACGCGTTCTGAAAAGCAGCATCGTCTCAGCAACCCCGGGTTCGGTAACAGCACCAGCAAGCACGCCTCGAATAATCAATTGGACATTTTTGAGCACCGGGTTTTGTTCAACAGAAAGCGTTGCACACTCGTTAATCAGAGAGCGATACTTGTTTATCAAATCCGGTCCTACAAGCGCATTGCTCTCTGTAACCAATGACTCAGCGTCCAAGACAAAACCGAAAGTTTGATCCTTTCCGTTCTCGTCAAAAATACTGTAGCGGTCATTGACAAACATAAAAATGTACTGGTGATCACCAGCTAAAAAATCCTCGATGCAAAACCTTTTACCATACCAATCTTTTATCGGAACAATAGTTCCTTTCTCAAGACACTCATTGTAATGAGATTCGTCAGTCGTGTAATAGGCATCAGCCATAAGATAAACCTTTCTATAACGATAGTAGGGTCGATGCTCCAACGCATCACGGGTGTCAAAAAATAATAGACGCGGTCCCAGGTCCGGTAGGCACGGTTTGCAACCGCGCCGGATTCTATGCACAAACCTCGCACACTCCAATATCCCTCTTGGATCCCGGAGAGTTTATTTGCTTGGGGTTTTTGATAGGGGGCTTTGATAGGGTGTTTCTGCGTATTTCTGCGGATTCTAACAAAGATTTCATGCCCTTTCCGCACCCCGTGTGAAGGTTAAGAATCTAAAACTTTCAACCTGCGTCCGTCTTATAGGTAGTAATCAGAAAATCCGCCAACTCCTCAAATGTATCAAAAATCCGATCACACAAGTTCTCGAAAAAGATACTCCGGGTTCCAGGATAAACCGCATATACAGGCTTGTTATGGCGGGAAGCGTAATTCATCTCGCTCAGAACGCCCGGCGATAACTTATCCGTCGGATAAATCACAACTACGAAATCGCTCTGGTGAACGAACTGATAATCCCGTGAGATCGTTCGGGTTTGAATCTGTTCAATCACTTCCTCACCCATTTCACTCACGCGTGGGGCATCAGCACTTTCATCTTTCGTGAGGGTAACGAGTTCCATATCCTTGATCGTGAGCGGATCGAAGACAATGAAGGAACGGCTCAGTTTTTCTCCAATCTCGCGGATCTTCTCAATTTCCTTCGGCGTATCTCTCAGGAGCGTGATGGGGTAGCTGAGGTAAAATTTCGGCTTCGGTGAAAAGAGGAGTTCATAAAAATTTTCGAGAGTGTGTTGTCTCGCAACGGTATAATGGGGTTTCTCCGTGAAATGTGCAAGTTGCCGCGTCAGGAACTCTTCTTCATCCAACCAGACGTTGAGTGCCGCTTTACCCATCCCTTCCCATTGGGACGTGTTTTCCATCCGTTCCGATATATCGGTGATGTTGTCAACAACGTTAATCAGCAGATCCGGTAGAAGAATATCAATATCTTTAAAAGAAAATCCCTCAATAAGGCTCCCGCGCCACCGGAAACAGGCGTGTAATCCAATGACAGCATGCTCATAATCCTCGGCGCGCCGAGCGATTTCATAGAAAGCCGTGCGCCGTGCCAATGATAAAACCGCAGGATCCGAATCAAGCACTTTGTCCGTAAAATGGACACGCGCCTCCGCAGCAACACGGTGCATCACATCGCCGACATTGAAGAAACCGATGTTCAACTTCCGTTTCATGCACAGTATCTTAAAATTCGCCATCAGCTCCTTACGTCCTGAACAACTGATACCCGTACAAATAATTTTCATTTTTTTAACTATGTACTCTTGGCGATGCCTCCGTTGTCAGCATCGATCCAAAAGTGCCTCCTGTTCTTCCTTTTGCCATGGACGATGCGCCGGTGTATCCAGTTTCTTAGGGGGTCCACCAAAGACGAGAATATACGCTCTACGTGCTTCCGGTGTCCGGTTCGGCGCAGAATAGTGCAAAGTCCGACAGTGATGGAAAGTCGCACCGCCTGCCGGTATCGGGCATGCCACTGCCTCGGATACATCAACATCATCTGTCACCAACCCGTGCACGAGTGGATCGTTGTCAATGTGCCGATGCCAACGCACCCCGCCTTTGTGAGATTTCGGGATAAATTGGAGACACCCACTTTCAACTGTCGCCTTATCAAGTGGCAGCCAAACACTCAGACTGTGCGGTAGCACCTCTGGATTCCAATACGCCTCATCTTGATGCCACGGCGTTTCATTGCCATAATGCGCAGGCTTCAAAATCATGTGTCCACCGCCGCTCACCTTGTCAGTTGACACACGGAGCAATTTCGCGGCGAGCCGCTGCGCGTTTCGGAAATAGACAGTCTCACGGAGTTCCGGGAATCGCGCCTCTGGACCTAACACCTGCGGCAACGTCTCTCGTCCGGTATGCGCACGCGGACCCGCAAGATCGAAATACCGTCCCTCCGCTTCGCCAGTCCGTTCCGTGAAGAGTTCATCGTAGATGCCTTTGAGCCATTCTACCTCTGCTTCTGTTGTAATACGTGGAATGCTCAGGTATCCGTTTTCTCGAAAGAAGGCGATCTGTTCATCAGTTACATCAACGTGCAAATTGTCGTTAGATTGCATAGTTCACCGAATTAAAACGTCATAAGGTAAAATTGTTACCACTTGTGTCCCATCTTCAAAACCAAACAGGCTCAACCACGTGACGACATGCTGCCACCGATTACCGAATACGGACAAGGCAGGATGACTCGCTGTCAATTCGAGTGGTAACTGAACCGAACCCTCCATGTCCTCGATCATCCGTTCCATGAGTTGCTCAAAAAAAGGTTTCTGCTTCGGTAACACGATAAGGTTAACTTCTTCATCATCGGCAAAACCCGCCTGTTCTTTAGCGATAGACAGCGCAGTCTCAAGCCCGCCGAATTCATCAACGAGTCCAAGTGCTTTCGCCTGTTTACCTGTCCAGACGCGCCCTTGCGCGATCTCATCGACTTCATCAAAGGATTTGTTTCTGCCTTCCGCCGCCTTACTGACAAAATCCTTATACACCGTTTTCATCATCTTTTCGACGCGTTCCCGTTCGGTCGGTGTAAAGCCGCCGTAATCCGAATAGAGGGTCGCGTTCTGACCGTGTGCGATGATCTCTTTCGTCAAACCGATTTTGTTATAAAATCCCTTCATGTTCAGCTTACCACCGAACACACCGATTGAACCCGTCAGTGTGCTTGGGTGTGCGACGATGGTCCCAGCCGCCATTGCAATATAATAGCCACCCGATGCCGCGACATCTCCCATAGAAACGACAACCGGCTTTTCGCGTTGTGTGAGCATTACTTCCCGCCAAATCAGATCCGAGGCGAGCGCAGAACCCCCCGGACTGTCTATACGTAGCACAACTGCCCGAACGGTATCATCGGTGCGCGCTTTCTCGAACGCCTCCTTCAGCGTGCTCGGCATAATCACTGACGTTGAAGGAAATAACTGATCAATATCCGGTAAAATGGGTCCATCCGCATAAATAAGTGCGATCTGATTTTCCGCCGTGCTTTTTGCCCGTTGCGGTGGGTTCAACATACTAAGTAGTTGCATGAGTCCGGCGAAACTGTTCATATCCGGTACTTTTCGCTTACGCTCGTAATCCGGCTTGACCACCTGAACATCTTCGTCTGGAGACGCTGTCTTTAGGGTCTCAAGGAGTTCGTCGTAGTATTGCAACGCATCAACCAAGTGCTCCTGATGTGCTTCTTCCGCCGTGAACGGACCACTATTTATTAAATTCGACACCTCCTCAGCGGTGATACCGTCTCGGCTCTCAGCAATGTGTGCCAGCAATTGGGCGTATAAATCGTCCAATAGCGCGGTCATCGACTCACGAAACGCATCAGACATGCCGTCCCGCATATAGGGTTCAACACCCGACTTGTATTTTCCCATCGCCAACATATCGGCTTCGATGTCCAACTTGTCCAGCAGTCCCTTATAGAAAAGCACTTCGGCGCGTAAGCCCGTTAAATTGAGGCTTCCGGCAGGCATCAGGACAACACGCTCCATCGCAGCAGCGAGGAGATATTCGGCATTACCACCGCTTTCCAGATACCCGATCGTCTCTTTTTCGGTTTCCCGCAATTCGTGAAGTTTATTGCGAATTTCTTGAAGCGTTGCCCACCCCATGCTGACATTCTCTATTTTGAAGACAATCCCAGCAATTTCATCATCTGTTTTGAGTGTATCTAATTTTTTAAAGAGCCCGCGTAGCGTCTTCGTCGAGGAGGTTCCAAAGGTGTTGACTGTTTTGGTATCGGTGTAGGTGCCCCCCAATGTCAACGCAACATATTTTTTAACGGGCGGAACGGTTTCTTCCGTCGCCTGTTCCTCAGCAAATACCGGCGAGACGAGCACAAGCAACGCCAGTAGAAACGCGCATTTTTGTAAGAATCTCATTAATTTTTCCTCTCTTTTGGCATCCAATTTGACTTCACCATTCTACCATAAAACGCCAGGTGTGTCAAGTCGCAAATCCTTTGCCCCTTTTCATTCTCCAATCTGCCGGGCAATGAGCGTCAGGTCCAAAATATTGACGATCCCGTCCCCGTTGAGGTCGGGTGAATCTTCCCCGAAACGCGAAGCAATAAACGTCAGATCCAAGATATTCACGATACCATCGTTATTAACATCCCATGGGAGCCGCACCAGAGAACTGGTTAAAGGTCTCAATTGGATTATGCCATCAAGACTCGCGCTCGCGAGTGTTCTCTCATCAGAGCCGTGGATATCCGGTAGGAACGCTAAGGCGAGGACGGGAGCGGTATGCGCTTCAAATATTGCCTGTAACTGCCCGGTGGATAAATCCCACATACGGATTGTGTTATCCCAACCCGCACTCACAAGGTGACTTCCATTAACCCCGTAGACCTCCGACGCAAACGCTAAGGCAAGAACCGGCGTGGTGTGGTCTTCAAAGGTGACGAGGAGATGTCCGGTGTGTATATGCCACATACGAATTGTGCTCTCCGCGTCCGAACTCCAATATCCACCGCTCGCTAAGGTTTGATTGTCCGGCGAAAAGGCGAGTGCCAAAATTGAGTCGGTATGTGCGGAGAGATTGTGTCGGAGTTGAAAAGTTTCCAAATCCCATAATAGGATTGTGCCATAAAAGCTCGCGCTCGCCAGCGTCTTGCTATCGGGTGAGAATGCTAACGTGGTAACCATATCTCGATGTCCGTGAAGGACTGTCGCACGGCGCATCTGTCCCAAGGTTAAATCCCACAAACGAATCTCCTTGAAACTTCCACTGGCGAGTGTCTTGCCATCGGGTGAGAATGCCAACGCGACAACCGGATCAGTGTGGCTTGTAAAGTCTGTTATGTGTTCACGGGTCTGTGCATTCCAGAGATGGATCGTAGAATCTTCATCTGCACTTGCAACGGTGCGGTTATCGGGAGAGAATGCCAGGGTCGTCACATGCCCTATTGACGACGGTAGCAGCGCAAGTGTTTCACCGGTATAGGTGTCATATACGGTAATACCGTTTACATCTGCGATGGCGAGTTGTGTGCCATCGGGAGAGAAAGTTATAGCGTTTATCGCTGTTGGGCCGACGGATGCCGCACCGCCTTCAAATACACGCCATTGCGTCACATCTTCGGCGAAACTGCCCGGGAGGAACACGGCATAGACGAACAGAGGGATAAGAATTCGGTAATATTTCACGGTTCAATAGCTGTCGGTTGTCAGTACGGGTTTTCTATGAAAACCCTTTCAGTTTTTGGTTAGAAGATATTCGTTTAACAACATCTTCTTTTAACTGATGACTGACAACTGAAAACTGATAACTATGTTAGAGGATATACCTGCTCAGATCCTGATCTTTGACAATTTCTGACAGTTCCGCTTTGACATATTCCGCATCAATGGTGATGTGATTTTTTCCGAGGTTAGGTGCGTCAAAAAAGAGGTTCTCGAAGAGTTTTTCCATAATCGTATGCAGACGGCGGGCACCGATGTCCTCAACCGATTCATTAACTTGGAAGGCAAGCGCAGCGATCTCATCAATCGCATCATCGGTAATAGTTGCCTCAATACCTTCGGTACTTAGCAATGCAGCATACTGTTTCACCAACGCGTTCTTCGGTTCCGTCAGGATAGATTTAAAGTCATCCTTATTCAGGCTTTTGAGTTCTACTCGGATCGGAAACCTGCCCTGTAGCTCCGGGATAAGGTCGGATGGGCTTGAGACGTGGAACGCACCAGCGGCGATGAACAGGATGTGATGCGTGCGGACCGCCCCGTATTTCGAGGTCACCGTGCTACCTTCGATAATAGGAAGGATATCCCGTTGCACACCTTCACGCGAAATGTCAGGTCCGTGCCGGGATTCCCTGCCTGCAATTTTATCGATCTCATCCAAAAAAACGATGCCGGAGTCTTCAACCCGTTGAATCGCTTCAGTGATGACGGCATCCATATCAATAAGTTTCTCGGATTCCTCCTGCATCAAGATGGTTCGCGCTTCAGAGACTGGCACTCTTCGTTTCTTCGTCTGATTCGGTAGGATGTTGCTGAACATATCCTTGAAATTGATGTCCATCTCCTCAATACCGCCGGGCGAGAAGATTTCTACAAAGGGCATGCTTTGATGTCTCACATTGATTTCAACCGGTTTCTCCTCAAGTCTACCGTCTCGTAGCCACTCTCTAAATTTCTCTCTCGTTTTCAGATAACGTTCACGCTCCTTCTCTCTGGCTTCCTCGGCTTCAGCCCCTACATCGGGACCCAGGTCAAATGGAAGTTGTAGAACTCCATCGTCCTCTTCCTCTGGCTCCTCAAGTGCATCCTCCTCTTTTAAACGAGGCCGGCGCTGGAGCGAACGGGGAACCGGAAAAATGCAATCCAGCAGCCGTTCTTCAGTCGATTCCTGTGCTTTTTCTTCAACCGCCTCCGTTTGCTCGGCTTTGACGCGACTGATAGCCGTTTCCGTAAGGTCGCGTATCATGGATTCCACATCTCGACCCACGTAACCGATCTCGGTATACTTTGATGCCTCTACTTTGATGAAAGGCGCGTCAACGAGGCGCGCGAGTCTACGGGCGATTTCAGTTTTTCCCACGCCTGTTGAACCTATCATAATTATATTTTTCGGCGATACTTCGTCCTGCATATCTTCTGCCAACATCTGCCGCCGCGCGCGGTTGCGCAGGGCAATAGCGACACAACGTTTCGCTTCAAACTGCCCAATGATATACTTATCCAATTCCTCAACGATCTGCCGAGGTGTAAGAGCTGCTGCTAAAGTGTTCTCCGCGCGCTTTACTTTTGGTCTTTCCAAAGGTAAACCTCCGTAAAATTAACTATCCTCTCGCCATTTCATAACTGTTTTGTGTGGATAAAGTCCGGTATTCTTCCCTACAACCCTCTATTATGAGAGGGTCGTCCATAAATAATGCGATGCTACTCGGATAGCATCACGTTAGACATCTTAAGTCCCTATCGTGTCAATTTCAATTTTTGCATTCGTATAAATACAGATTTCACTCGTCAGTTGAAGGGCTTCTGAAATAATCTCTTTTGCGGTCAAGTCTGAGTATTTAAGCAGTGCCTTTGCTGCCGCCAGGGCAATAGAACCCCCGGAGCCGATTGCCAGAACATCGTCGTCAGGCGAAATTACGTCCCCGCTCCCGGAGATGAGATAACTGTCGCTACTGTCCGCGGCGATTAATAGTGCGTCTACCTGTCTCAAAACTCTATCGCTACGCCATTCCCGAGCAAGTTCCACCGCTGATTTCTGAAGATTCCCGCGATACTGCTCCAACTTCTTCTCTAAATTCTCATAGAGGGTGATCGCATCCGAGGCGGAACCCGCAAAACCGATCAGCACCTTGTCGTTATGAATTTTACGCACTTTGCGGGCACCGTGTTTAATCGCCGTATCCCCTAAAGTGACTTGACCATCACCACCGACCGCTACCTCGCCATCACGGCGAACCGCCAAAATCGTTGTTGAACGAATGTGCATGCCTATAACTTTCCTTTTTAAGAACCATCAGTTTTCGGTCATCTAACAGGAACCAGGGGCATTCAGGAACTCCAAATCCCTTCTTAACTGGCAACCGATAACTATTTCCAGACATAAAACAGAAGAAAGCTGAAGAACTGTAGGGCACCGATAAAGATACCACACCGGATCCCAGCGACACCCGCGTGTTGTTCTCTCAGAAAACCACCGGCTACCCCGAAAAAGTAAGGACACAGCAGAAAAGCCACCAGAAAAGAAATCGGCACAAAAACCGGGACGGACGCAATTTCTGGTATCCGATCCACCTGTGTTGCATTCCACACCCACAACTGCGATTCCCCAAGCGCGTAAATTGTGTTACTTCCCACCCCCGCAGCGATACCGGTGACACCCGCCGCCAACATGGCAAGACCCATGAACCCAATTTTCGAGTTGTCAGCCTCGGACGCAAAACGGGTTCGGAAAATCATTGTAAGCCGCTGATAGCAGTATGCTGCCAGCGTCGCGAACACTATCCAATTCAGGATTATTCCGATCGGGGTCGTTAGATGCGCCAGAAAGTCTGGACGTAGGTAGAAAATTAAACCCGCTTTTCGCGAGAACAACCAGTCCATCGGCACGTATGTCAGCGTCGCCGCAATCCCAAAAATGGAACTACTTAAAAGGAGCGAAACATCTTCGTCAAGCTGCCAAATACAATAAACGCACAAAGAGACTGCAATCAGCACGTTTGGATAAAGTAGCCAGATAGTCCCGATGCGACTGGCTATTAAGAACGTTAAAAGCGTCGTCCCTGTTACAGCAAAAACCGCTTTGTCCGTTTTGGTACACATACATTTCAGATCCGGCTCTCTCCTTCAAACTTAATCACGAGTTGGTTGCCGGTGAGTTTCGCGCCACTCGTTTTTTTGTTCGAGAGCGTCCGCGGCAGTGCGATATGTTGCTTAAAACCACCCACTGTGATAATTAACTCATCGCCGTGTTTTGTCAATCCAATTTCCTCTTTGCTCAGAAACGGAAGACGCATAGATAACTGATACGTATCTCCCATTTTTTGGAATTGATACGGACGCTCTTCAGAGAATTGATCTGCCGGGTTAATCCCTGAATAGAGTGTGTCCGCCAACCGATGCAGTCCCTGTTCCCCTACAATCTCTTCCGTGAAGAGGTTCACCTTCCAAATCGGGACATCCGAAAAATAGTCCGTTGCCTCCGCAATATAGTGCTGTTGTGATCGCTTCCAAGCCGCAAAGTATGCCGAATCTACGTCATCAGGAAAAATGCGATTGATAATCACGGCGTCAATACACAACCCGTAAAGGCAAAAATACATGAATGCCCGCTGCGTCTCTTTGATAACAATTTTTTCAGGATTCGTCACTAAACGGACCGTCGTGATCTTCGGATCCGTCAGGACACCCTCAATCCCTTCCAATTTATCGAATAAATCTTGAATATTCTGAAAGTAATTATCTCGTGGAATCGGAACGGAACTCACCCGTTCGATGACTGGACCCGCAACTTTCGCAAGGTTGCGTTCCAATTTGAAAATGTGGCGCATGTACCACTCCAGCGTCGTGGGGATACTGACAAACCTGAGCGACTCACCGGTCGGTGCACAATCAAGGATAATCACATCATAACTTTTTTCGCGAACATATTGATTGATATACAGAAGTGCGCAAATCTCCTCCATTCCGGGAAATACCGCTATTTCCTCTGCAACGAGACTGTCAAGTCCAGAACGATTCAGCAACGAACGGATATAGCCATATACATCGTTCCAGTATTCAACGATTGCTTCCTGAACGTTGATTTCCTGTATCCAGAGATTTTCTCTGATTTGGATCTGTTTCTCTTCACGCTGACGAACAAGTTTTTCGTGGTTGTCAAAAGCATCGCGGAGCGAATGTGCCACGTCCAGCGAAATAACAATGGTTTTGTAACCGAGTTCTGCGAGCTTGATACCCGTAGCCGCGGCAATCGTTGTTTTGCCGACACCCCCTTTGCCTGTGTAAAGAATAATTCGCATTCTTATTTAATTCCTCTGTCTTATTTTTTCTTCAGTTTGTTCAGATCGCTTACTGCTATATAGTATAACATGAAAGATAAGATAAAAGAAAGGTAATGTGCAAAACAGACGAATTGTAAAAAATTTGACAAACGCCCCGTTTTATCGTATAATATTATGCGGTTGTGTTCGCAATCGTGAGAATACCTTTCTCGGAAAGGCGCACCCGAACAACAAACTACAAAAAGCAGTGTAAAGCAATGCCAAATTTAACCGCTCGCCGGCTAAATTCGGTTGAAGGGACAGGAAATCATGGTACTGAAAACGAAAACCTATTTCCCGAAAACGGAAAAAGATATTAGATGGTATGTAGTGGATGCCGACGGACAAGTGCTCGGGCGTTTAGCATCCCGGATCGCACAGGTACTGCGTGGAAAGAATGATCCACGGTATACACCTCACGCCGATTTAGGTTTTCGCGTTGCTGTTGTGAATGCGGAGAAAATCGTCGTCACAGGCAATAAAAGGGAGCAGAAAACCTATTTTAGGCATAGCGGCTACCCCGGCGGTGATAAATATCGAACTTTTGATGAACAGATGGCTCGCAAGCCAGAAGTGATTATCACCAATGCCGTTAAGGGAATGCTCCCCAAAAATCATCTCGGTCGACAACTCATGAAGGGGCTCAGGGTTTACACCGGACCAACACATCCGCACCAAGCACAGGAACCGGAAGTCTTAACACTTTAAGTTAAGTTGAGGAGTCGTCAACAAAGGCACTCCTACAGCTACGGAGAGTACGAACAGTATGGCTATTGAACAATTCTGGGGAACCGGCAGACGCAAAACCTCAGTCGCACGGGTCCGAATCATTCCCGGCGGTGAAGTCGGGGTTACCGTTAACAAAAAACCGATTCAAGAGTACTTCGAACGCGCAGACCACTGGCAGGCAGCACAACGCCCCATTGAGCACGTTGAGAAACTCGGCGAATATGCCATCCACGTCAACGTAAAAGGCGGCGGAAAGACTGGACAGGCTGGAGCAATCTCACACGGACTCGCACGCGCACTCGTCAAAGCCGATG
This sequence comes from Candidatus Poribacteria bacterium, assembly GCA_009839745.1. Lineage (NCBI taxonomy): Bacteria > Candidatus Poribacteria > Candidatus Poribacteria bacterium. Next base: position 45,996 of record VXPE01000122.1, on the reverse strand, counting down.
AATCCTTGAAGCCTTCATTGAAAAAGGCAGGATTTTTAACGCGCGATCCGAGAATGGTGGAGCGGAAGAAGTACGGACAGAAAGGCGCACGGGCACGCTTCCAATTCTCCAAGCGTTAAAATCGTTGGGGTCTTCAGGCATTTATAAAATTTAACGCAAGTCTCCATCTCTCGCTGGCTGGGTTTCAACCCTTTCTGGAAACCCTTCTGGAATGCTACACGCCCATTCCTTCTCCGCCAGCAACAGCGTACCGTTAAATCATCAATTGACACTAACTTTAAAAACACGCGTGGGCTACAAAACACGCGCGGGCAGGCACCGCGCCTACAAACATTTGTAAGTAGGAAGAGGTTTCGTATGTCGAACATTGTTATTTTAGGCGCACAATGGGGCGATGAAAGTAAAGGGAAGTTGACCGATGTCTTCGCCGCAGATGCGGATGTGGTCGCACGCTATCAAGGCGGCGATAACGCAGGGCATACTATTGTTCTCGGAGAAAAAACGTTTATTCTCCACTTGATTCCATCCGGCATCTTACGCCCTGATACCGTCAACATTATTGGCAACGGGGTCGTCATTAATTTGGAGACACTTTTCGGTGAGATGGATCGCCTACAGGCGCAGGATATTGAAGTCAGTAGCGATAACCTGAAAATCAGCGATCGCGCACATCTCATCATGCCATACCACAAGGTTGTTGAACAGTGGGAACAGATGGGGAGTGCTACCAAAATCGGCACGACCTCCCGTGGGATCGGTCCTACTTACTCCGATAAGATGAACCGACATGCGGGCATTCGCGTCGGGGACCTCCTTGAGTTTGACCAGTTCCAAAAGAAGTTGGATTACAACCTCGAAACCAAAGCAGACGCTCTCCAAATAGGTGGACCGGAACGAAACATCCTGCTCGAAACGTATCACAGTTACGCACAGCGGATCGCACCCTATGTAACCGATACCGTCGCTTTCATGCACGACACCCTCGCTTCCCAGAAACGCATTCTCTTTGAGGGGGCACAGGGAACGATGCTTGATATAGACTTCGGGACCTATCCCTACGTTACTTCTTCCAACTGCACCGCTGGTGCCGTCTGTACCGGACTCGGTATAGGACCGAAAGCACTGGAAGAGATACTCGGTGTTTCTAAAGCCTACGTCACACGCGTCGGCGGGGGTCCATTCCCCACCGAGATGCCGCCTGACTTAGATGAGCAAATTCGGGAAATCGGCAAAGAGTATGGTGCCACAACGCAACGTCCAAGACGCTGCGGTTGGTTAGACCTCGTCGCACTCCGATATGCCACGCAGATTAACGGATTAACCGCCATCGCAATGACGAAACTGGATGTCTTTGATACGCTCGAAGATCTCCAAGTCTGTGTCGCCTACCGCCACAACGGGAAACAGACAACGACTTTCCCGAGTAGCCTACAGGTCTTAGAGGAATGCGAACCCGTCTACGAAACGCTACCCGGATGGCAGCAGCCCTTGACCGAAGCACGCACTGCCGCAGACATTCCGCAACGCACTAAAGACTACATCGCGTATGTCGCGGATTATCTTGACGTGCCAATCCCCATTATCTCCGTCGGACCCGACAGAGATCAGATCGTGCAACTCGGACAACCTCTGTGGTAAGTCAAAATTGAGGTAGAACGGGTCTCTGAATCCCGATGCCTGACGTTACTAAAATTTCTGAATTTTAATTTGACATCCGACTTAAAGTATGGTATTATTAAATGTTGTTAATTCGAGCCGTTAGCTCAGCTGGTAGAGCATCTGACTTTTAATCAGGTGGTCACAGGTTCGATCCCTGTACGGCTCACATTCTGTTGCCCCCGTCGTCTAGCCTGGCCAAGGACACCGCCCTTTCACGGCGGCGACACGAGTTCAAATCTCGTCGGGGGTATCTCACTCAAAGCAAACGCAAAAATAGTTCCTTTAAAAAAAACAAGCCTCTGTTGCCAGGGGGCTTGTTTTTTGTTACCAGACGCAGACGAAATTCTTTGAAGTGCCCAGATATTTTTCGACGTGACTCTAAAAAATCAACGGGACTACTGCATGAACAACGCGCGTATCACTCACTCGATTTTACTGCTGCTCTTTCTCTGGACTGGCTCCGGCATCTGCCAAACACCATCGGATGACACCACTTTCTACGGCACGTTCGTTGATGCCCAAGATGGACACCCTATTCCGGAGGTCCTCGTCCGCGTTGCGCCTGAAAAAATTGAGCAGGTCTATCCCGATCAGGAGTTCGCACACGCAACCGTAACGGACACGAAAGGCACTTTTTCGCTCACCATTCCCAGCGAAAGCCAAGCCTATCACGCCTTCTCACTCATGGCACTCCACCCACAATATCAGGCGAAGCGCTTACGAAAGGAAATGCCTCCCAGTAAAAGCGAATATAATTTGGGGGTGATTGCGTTGAAGCGAACGCTACCCCTGCAAGGCAGCGTTTCTGGTGAGAAAAGTGTGGGTGGACTTGTTGTGAACCTGAAGATGCACGACAAGTCGGCAGACTTCTTTCGCGCCGCTGCACCGATTGAACACGCTGTGAAGACCGATCCGACCGGCAATTTCCATTTTTCTGAGCTCTATCCAATCGAATACACCTTGACAATTTCTCGGAGCGGACGTATCATAGCCTTTATAGAGTCTATTCATCCACAAAAACAGGCACAGATTTCTGTCCGTCTATTACAATTGAAGACCTTACGCGGCACAGTTGTTGATGCGCAAGAGCGACCCATAGCGGGCGCACAGATCCACGCAACTCGGCACGCGAAAACACCTCACGGGCACGGGGACCTTCTCTCAGCAGCGCAAACAAACGAGGCGGGCAACTTTCAGATGGAGGTCTTAGAGACTGAACCACGACTGCTCTCACTTGAAGTCAGTAAAAAAGGATACTTTTCGAGGGTATACGAGAACGTAGACCTCGGTAAGATGCCGTCAATTCTACCCTTAAAGAAGGGGGTGAGTATTAAAGGACGTGTGATCCTCCCGCAGAGTATACCCGCTGATGGGCAGTATGCTGTGAAGGTGTTTCCCATGGAGGCACAGATGGAGCCAAGCCTGAATCCGTTGGTATTATACAGACCGATTTTGTCAAGACACTTCCCTGTGACAGAATCCGATTTTGTGGTTGACGGGCTTTTTGCGGAAAAATATACGCTCTATATCGTTGGAAATGGCATTTCGGCGGCTCGAATTGATGTAGATGCCGCAATGAATACCGAACAGGTGCTTGTTGTAGCGGATCAGTCCACAACAATATTACATGGACAAATTTTCTGGGCAGATACAGGTAAACCTATCCACAATGCTGTCGTTTCGCGTTCATGGTATCCTTGGGAATTACAGCCCTATGACATGTCAATGACGCTGGATCGGTTTGAAGTGGAAACGGACGTGCACGGCAAATTTAAATTCCACCACCTAACACAGGCGCACTATCAACTCCACATCCGTGCTGTTCACGCGATATTTGAAACAGAGACAGAACGTTATCAACGGACACTTCTTCACAAACGGGTTGAAATTCCTGCCGCTGGTCCCGAATATCATATCTACATCGGCAGGCGAGACGGTACCCCCTTTACAAAGTAGTAGGCACGCGCCGGGTCCCGTTTACCATAAAGGCGGCATAAAACTCATAAGCAATACATTCCGTATGGCATCCACGCATGACACAGAAACATGCATTTACACTCGCATTAACAGCAATCGTCACTATCCTATTTCTCTATCTCCCGGCAAATGCTGGCTTGCACGGCGTATATAATGATGGGGAGCGGATCATCACTCAGGAGATTGCCGTCCCGAAAGCCGCTGGCGACTACTACCGAAACCCAGGCAAATTCATTGAATCCGAAGACGAAAATCGCTGGTTCGGACCGGAAATCGACAGTCGCGTGCTTTGTCATAAGATGACAAACCCCTTTAACGACGCGGGGTTCTTTGACATCATCTATACCAGAGAAGAGGCACAAGTCTGGCCCTCCTCAAGACCCGGAAAAGTGTGGTGGTATCGGAAACAGGAGTGGCGTTTCGCAACTGACGACACGCCTTGGGGCACAGACACCGTCCGCGTTACCCTTGCATCCGAGATCGGTTGGATGGATATCGACGCTACGAACAGCACTACGGGGTTTCCTTGGAGTGGGTTCGAGGAACATTGGCGTGAGGGAGACCTCGTAAAATCTAAGGCAGATATAGTCGGCTACTACCCTCATGAACACGCTGGCAAAAAATATCTCACACCGAAGTACATCAAAGTCGGAACGCTGGACTACATCTGTGCGACTGGGACGGGATGGCTTAACCTGAAAGTCCTAAGCCACACCGAGGGACACTTGACAGATCCGATATTTCGTCCCGAATCTAACCAACTCAGCCGCCGCGAAAAAGGCACAGACAATTGGTACGACTGTCTACCGCTAAAATAGTTATTTTCCACTGGTTAGGTTTCTAACCTCTTGTGAGAGGGATTTGGAACCCGGAATTACGTCGAATCTATGAAAAACATCGCGCATTTGCTAAATGCACTCATCATTGTTTATACCTCCCTCCTTTTGCAAGGGAATGTGAATGCCGCTTTTTGGGAAGACCACTTTGAGCAAGAGGCAGTAGTGGATTGGAAACACCTCGGAAACGATGCCGTCTGGACGATCGAAGATGGATTTTTAAGGGCAGAAATTCAGGCACAGAACCAATGGAGTGTTATCTTTGAACGCTACCAACTCATCGCCTATCCCGGTCCCTATAATGATTTTACAATTACGCTTGAAACCGTCGGCGCAACGCGCGCCCGATTCGGCATTGCACTCGCAAAGCACTTTCAGAATGCCGGGACCGAAATAGAGGAATTCGGCTACTATCTCTTTTTCACGAACGATATGCAAGCCTCACGAAACGGGGGTGTGTTTGTCGGACCCGAACGACGCTGGGACACCGACGCACTCCAACAGATGGAACTCCACTTCAAGGATGGCAGATTCCAATTGAGTGCGGATGGCGAATCACGCCTCGACTTCAGGGACGCAAACTTCCATCACATTGATACCATTGCCTTCGTCCTCGCCGGATTTGTCACAGAGGACGTTAACATCGGGAGCGCCTGGGTAGACACATTTATGATTGACGGACTCGCGGTTTCACCAAAACGGAAATTAACAACCACATGGGCAAGCTTAAAAAAAGAATTGTAGGAGGAATCTCCGAATCCCGACGCTTTCTGATAAGTGACAACTATTAAAAAATGCAAAAAAACTTAGATCTGATTTTCAATGCATCTCTACTCGGAGTGGTGCTCCTCATCGCGTTTTGGAGCACCTACGCCAGAGCAAGATTGAACCCTGGGGAGCGTGCACAACCCGCGAATTCAGGATTCTATTACAGAACCCCGGGATCAAACGGCACGTGGTTCGGACCTGAAGTCAACTCGTTGACCCTCTGCGTCGGTGTTCACAACCCTTATAACAATAGGGGGCGGTTCGACATCGTAGAAACCATCGAAAATGCAACAGTTTCCCGTTCAAGCATCCGAGGTGCACTCCGTTGGTATCGTGGGCAGCGGTGGTATTTCAGTACGGACGAGACACCGTGGGGTACGAACTTCTCCTATATTACGCTCCATGACGATTTAGGATGGGATGAAATTAGTGTAGGCGGCGGAACAACCGGCTATCCGTGGAGCGGCGTCGAACGACACTGGCGAGACGGGAACATTATCCGAGCACAAGCCTCTGTTATCGGTTGGCGGCGATATGCCCGCGGCGCAGAGCGGTGGGTCTGCCCGATGTATTACAAGATCGGCGGATGGGAGGGTGAAACCGTTGAAGTCGATTGCAAAACCCTCAGGACATGGTTTCCCCCAGACTGGAACGTCCTAAAACAGAAAGATGGAGACTTCGGACCCCCAGTCGAACGCAAACCTGGGGTCCTCAGCCGAAAAGGAAAGAAAACGCAGCAGTGGTATGACTGCATCAAAATCAATTAATCCCATGTCAAACAAAAACACAACACGCCTCATACTCTTTTATATGTTCATGAGCTGCACCCTTTCCGCCTCCGCCGCGACGTGGCACGATGATTTCGATGCGGAAAAGCCGGAGGCGTGGCGCGTCATCGGCAACGATGCCATCTGGAAAATCAACGACGGATTCTTACACGCAGAGGTCAACCGAGACTGGGATGTGCAATACGAACTTTACCAATTCACCGCGCTCCCACCCCCCTACAGGAACTTCACAATCACGATAAACGACTTCGGTGGCGACAAAACACGTTTCGGCTTTTGTGTAGGACGCCATTTCCTCGACACCTCGGAAGAGGATCCTTTCTTCTACGTGTTTTTCCCAGATGAAATCAGAGCGAGGCGTTTCGACGGTAAAGGGAGCAGCCATCCCTTCCGAACTCGGCTCTCCAGAGAACCACGCACCCGCTGGGAAACGGATGCCCTCTCAAAGATGGAACTCCAATTTAATAACGGACATTTTGTATTGTTCGCAGATGGCGAACTCCGCACAGCCTTCCAAGACGCGAACTTCAATAAGATTGAGATTCTCGGCTTCGTTATGGAAGGCATTAACATCGCAAACGAATGGGTCGGCGCGGCATGGGCGGATTCCTTCACCATCTCCGGACTGAACGTCTCTCCAGAAATAAAATTAACCCTAATATGGGGACAACTCAAGGGGAGATAGACAACACCTGATTCAGGCTGCGTAGGCAGTTCATGAGGAAAGCAGTCGTTCTACGCATCGCCTTTATTCCTTGACAAGGTAAGTTTAAAGCTGAGTAATTTTCTAAATGGCAGCCTGCAACAATACGCAGAAATACGCATAGGAGCATCTATGTCCAAACGCACAATCCTCACAACCATTATCATCCCTACCTTACTGATCTCTGGACTTATTGTCTTTCTCATCAACAACCGGCAACCGCCCGCAGCCGAACTCTTCCTAACGCAGCAACAGATCCACTTCGGAACGCTCCCAGAATGGGAGGGACCCGTAACGCGAGCCGTAACAGCCCGAAACGTCGGAAAATCCCCCCTCCACATCCAAAACGTCCACACCGGGTGCAGTTACGCCGAAATCACAGGATCGGAAGTGATCCAACCCGATACAGAAGCCATATTCCAGATACACCTCACCGCAGAACTTTTGCCCGATGACGAGACCTCGGCAACCACCACTATCTTCACAGACAGTCCCAAGACCCCAATTGTCCATCTAACAATCATCGCCGCCCCGAAACGATTTGCGATCCTCACACCGAGCATTTGCGAATTTGGGAAGGTCCATCCCGAAACGATGCATCAAAAGACCCTTAAACTCACTGTGAATGCCCCACTCAACACATCGGACATCCACCTGCTGCCATCGGGACATGAGGCACTCACTTGGCGGATAACACGCGATCTGGAAACAGATACCGCTCTCATTACTGTCCAACTCGGTCCCTTGAAAGACAGAGGCACCTTTGCATCGCTACTCACTGTCCACTTCCCAAACCAACGAACACTGACCCTCCCCGTCACCGCCAACGTTGCCCCTACTGACAACTGACAAGAATAACCACTTGACAAAATACCCCAAATTATCGTATCATTAATATAAGAATACGCAAAAAAAGCAGAAGAACCCTTGATGGAAAAACGCTACTTCGATTTCAGGGATATTTTCCAAGTTATCCGCTACGGATTCAGTGGACGAAAGATCGCAGTTCATTTCATTGGACTCGTTCTCGCATATCTCATCTATGAAACTTTGGTGTATCTCAGTCTCGTCAGTGTAGGAGGCACTGCCGTGCAGGACTTCTGGAACACGTATGCCCTCCTACCTCTACCACCCTTCGGTGATGCAGGACTTACGCAGACAACTGAAATCGCAATGTGGGTAGGGATAGTCAGCTTCGCGTGCATCTTTTTCTTGGCAAGCACCGTGGCTTCTAAAATTACCATCGAGCAGCTCCGTGGGGATATCTTCTTTTCGGTCGGGGACGCTTTGGGATTCCTCAAAGGACATTGGAAATCCGTTTTCGGCGCGTTCATCGGTTTACTACTCATCCAGATATTTCTCGCGATAATCCCCCTCAGCATCGCAGGGATCGCGAAGTTACCAGCAGTGGGAAAACCGTTCCTCATGTTCACCTCGCTGCTCATGCCGATCGGATTTTTCCTCGGTCTTCTGATGGTGTTCATGGCGGTCGTTTTCAGTGTGAGTTTGCTCTTTGTGCCAGCCGTTGCCGCTGCCACGGGTGCCGATGCATTTGAAATAATTTATCAGCAATTCGCGATCGTTTGGAACAAACCTTGGTTGTTAGTGTGTTATGAGGTGATGTTGCTCCTGATCAAATTGATTTTCGTGCCGATCTGGGCATTCTTTTGCCTCGCGGGCTTTTCGATCATGACGCTTCCAACGCGCCTCTTCCACACCGAAATGATGCAGCAGTTGATGAGTTACGCGAACCTATGGCTCGGTGGGGCTATTGAAAGGATAGCAACACTGCCTTATGTTAACAGTCTCGGAGTTTTCAATACCGCTACAAGTGATCAAATACCGACACTAACAGGAATGGCGACAGTTACAACCCCAGTAACCGCTATCTTTCTGACGATCACACTTCTCATGAGTGTGGGATTGATAATTGCATACCTGTTTTCAATCGCCTCTGCCGGAAACACGGTAATTTATACGATATTAAGAAAAAAACTCGACGGACAGAATGTGTTAGTCCCATCCGAATCGCAATTAACTGAAACGAACGGGGCGTAGATGCCAAGTCGATCACGACTTAGAAATATATCGCCTTTCACAACGTGAAAGGCGCCCAGGAGCAATAGTTAAAAAAATGTTCCAAAAAATGATAACCAAAGTCTTCGGCAGTAAAGAGGATCGTGATGTCAAGAAGTTTCGCGACATCGTTGAAGCCATCAATCAACGCGAACCCGAAATCAAAAAACTCACCGATGCCCAACTGCAATCCAAAACACCAGAATTTCGCCGACAGTTGGATGCCGGGGTATCCCTTGATGACCTCTTACCAGACGCCTTCGCTGTCGTCCGTGAAGCCGCGGTGCGAACCCTAAAGCAGCGACACTACGATGTCCAACTCATGGGCGGTATCGCACTCCACCGAGGCACTATCGCAGAGATGCGCACGGGTGAAGGCAAAACGCTTACCTCAACCCTCGCCGTCTATCTGAACGCTTTGACGGGAAAAGGTGTCCACCTTGCCACCGTCAACGACTACCTCGCCCGGCGTGATGCCGAATGGATGGGCAAAATTTATAACTTCCTCGGACTCTCTGTGGGATTGACACTCAGTCTAATGCCGAAGGAACAGAAAAGACTCGGATACAAATCAGACATTACCTACGGCGTTCACAGCGAATTTGGATTCGATTACCTCTGGGACAACAAATCCCTCTCAGTTGAAGATAAGGTCCAGCGCGGGCATGTCTACGCCATCCTTGACGAAGTTGACAGCATCCTCATTGATGAATCCCGCACGCCCCTCATCATCTCAGAACCCTCCGGTAAACCACCAGAACTTTACAAGCAAATTAACGGCGTCGTCGCACAACTCCGAGAAGGTGAACACTTTCAAATCGATCAACAGGGGAAATCGCGCGGCAGTGCAACCCTGACCGATGAAGGCGTTGAGGAAGTCGAACGGCGTCTCGGCGTGGGGAATCTCTATGAACACACCAACATCGCTATGGTGCATCACGTCAATCAGGCACTTTCTGCGCACCAGCTCTATAAGCGCGATGTCGATTACCTCGTCGAAAATGGCGAAGTCCTTCTCGTTGACGAATTCACAGGACGGAAACAGATCGGGAGACGGCTCAGTGAAGGACTCCATCAAGCCATTGAAGCGAAAGAACGCGTTAAGGTCGTTGAGGAAAGCGAAACCGGTGCCAAGATTACCTACCAAAACTACTTCCGCATGTATAACAAACTCGCAGGTATGACAGGGACCGCCGCTACGGAAGCCAACGAATTCGCACACATCTATGGATTAGAGGTTTCCGTCATTCCCACCAACGAACCGATGATCCGGGTTGACAATTCCGATCAAATTTACAGCACTGAAGACGCAAAATACAGTGCCGTTCTGGAAGATATCGTCGAGCAAACCGAGAAAGGACGTCCCGTCCTTGTTGGCACTGTTTCGATTGAAAATTCCGAGAAATTGAGCAAAATGCTCAGAACCAAACACCGTAAAATCCGCCATCAGGTGCTGAACGCCAAAGAGCACGCACGCGAAGCCGACATCATCGCACAAGCAGGAGTGCCGGGCGCTGTGACAATCGCAACGAATATGGCAGGTAGAGGTGTAGACATTCTCCTTGGCGGTAACCCCGAAGGTATGGCACTCGAAACGCTCCGGAAACGGAAAGCGAAGACAGAAGCGCTCTCCCCAGAGTCCGAAGAATTCCAAGCAGCACTCGCAGAAGCGCAAGCCATTTGCGACGAAAACAGAGAGAACGTATTAGCCGCTGGAGGACTCCATATCGTCGGCACTGAACGCCACGAGTCCCGCCGTATTGATAACCAACTCCGTGGGCGCGCCGGGAGACAGGGCGACCCAGGTTCATCCCGATTCTATCTCTCCCTTGAAGACGAATTGATGCGAAAATTCGGATCTGAGCGTTTGCAAGGGTTAATGTCACGCGCCGGAATAGATGAAGGCGTCCCGTTAGAGCATCCGTGGGTCACCAAATCCATTGAGAAGGCACAGACGCGTGTTGAACAGATGTATTTCGAGATCCGAAAGAATCTTCTCAAATTCGATGATGTCATGGATACACAGCGCGACACCATCTACACCTTGCGGGACACCGTCTTGGCTGCTACCACGGATATCGCCGAATTACCTGAAGAACACGCACAGACGGCAGACGAGGGGGGGCTCGCCGCACTCGCTGAAAAGGATGCCAAAGTCCCTACCTCTCTCAAAACCACAATTTGGGGAATGATTGAGAGGGTTGTCAGAGATGCAATTGAGGACAATATGGGAGAAAAGGCGGAAAGCCCCCTTGAGACCCCTGACCGGTTTCAACAGTGGTTGACGACCACATTCCCAGTCGAGCCGATATGGGAAACACCCTTGGCGCAGGCGAGTCCCGAGGAGGTTCAAGAACAAACACTGCAGGTGTTGCGCACCGCTTATGAAGCCCGCGAAGCAGAAATGGGTCCAGGAATGATGCGTATCCTTGAACGCTTACTCCTTTTGGACCGAATTGATGATCACTGGAAGGAACACCTCCATAACATCGACTATATTGAGGAAGGTATTCGGTTCGGCGCAGGATATGGCGGCAAAGACCCGATCGTCGTTTTCAAAAACGAAGCGCTCTCTGTCTTTGAAAATATGTATCAACAGATTGAGGAACAGGTCAGTGAGTTCATCTTCAAATCTCGCGTTAATACCGAGGCACCGCGTAGGGCACCGAGTCAGCGAACGGACAGACGGCGTAGACCCCAGCCGAGGGCACCCCAACGCAACCGTGCAGCCGCAACCCGTGCTGATGCCGAATTTGCTTCGCAACAGGCGATGGGGAACATCCCGAAGGTCGGTAGAAACGCACCTTGTCCTTGCGGAAGCGGCAAGAAATATAAGAGATGCCACGGAGGCTAAGACTTCACACCAAAAACTTGCACAAGGAGGGCGGCTCTACGGAGAGGATCGTTGTTCATTCAAATGACCTCACCGAACCGCAAGGTAAAATTAAAATTTCAAAGACGCTACTTGAGATTCTCGCATGTCCAGCCTGTAAAGGTGGGATAGAATACCATGAAACGGCACAGAAACTCGTGTGTGTCGGCAGATGTCAACGTCGCTATCCGATCCGTGAAGGCATCCCAGTTATGCTGATTGATGAAGCGGAATTGCCCGACGAAAAACGCAGCGAATGAAGATGTTCCATAGTTAAAAAGATGAAGATTCTATTTTTAAGCCTCCGATGCCCATATCCACCACATCGGGGCGATCGGATCCGGTCTTACAATTTTATTAAACAACTTTCGAAACAACATGCCGTAACACTCGTTTACTTTGCAGAATCTGGAAACGATATTGAATCCGCGAAGCATTTAGAACCCTTTTGTGAACGCGTAGAATGGGTCCGTTTTCATCGTTCTTTTGCCTTCATGAATACAGGGATCCACTGCTTATCGCGTCGTCCACTTCAGTTGCATTACTGGTACTCACCCCAGATGCAACGGAAGATTAACCAACTCCTCGAACAAGAGAACTTTGAACTGATTCACGCACAACTCTTTCGGATGGGACAATACGTGACGGAAGTCCAGGGTCCCACCAAAGTCTTAGATTTGTGTGATTCATTGGCACTAAATCTGAGCCGTCGCGCCGAACTGGAAAGCAATCCGTGGCTCGCGAAAATTAAATTAGATTGCACTCCAAAGCGTTTTTTGGTAAAATTAGAGGAAAAGCGGGTCCGGCGTTACGAAGTCAACATTATGAAGGCTTTTGACTGCGGCACTGTTGTCGCACGTTTTGATCAGGACTATCTCCTAAAGCAGGACAACACTCTAAATCTGTCGATAGTTCCAATGGGGGTCGATCTCGGATATTTTCAACCGAAGTCAGCAGCACAATCCACACCCTTGATGCTCTTTACCGGAACAATGAACTATTTTCCGAATTCGGATGCCGCAATCTATTTTTGTAACGAGATTTTTCCGCGTATCCGCGAGAGTCATCCGAACGCGCAATTTTATATAGTAGGCAATCATCCATCGGATCAGGTAAAGCGGCTTGAGACACAGGACGGTGTAGTCGTCACAGGTTATGTTCCAGACATCCGCCCCTATTTTGAAAAGGCGTCTGTTTTTGTTGCCCCTTTACGGGCAGGATCAGGCATACAAACAAAAAACCTGGAGGCAATGGCGATGGGAGTGCCAGTTGTCACAACCTCCGTTGGTGCAATGGGGTTAGAGGCAGACATCGGCAAGGAATTACTCGTTGCCGATACACCCGCCGACTTTACGAAACAGGTCGTTCATTTACTGAATAATGTGCATTCGCGAGAGACTTTCGCGCAAACCGCCAGAACTCGCGTCGAAACCAATTATAGTTGGGAAGCCATCGGCGAACGCTTAGAGCATGTCTATGCACAGGCAGTTCATACACGGAAAAGACATGTCAAAGTCCGAACCCACACTGTTTAACCGCAAGGAATAATTAAAATATGGATAAACCCAAAATAAAATGGAGTTTTACAATTGTTGTTGATGTGCTGCTCGTCAATCTCGCATTTCTATTCGCTTACTTGACAGGTAAGCAACTCGGTTTTGATTTTTTAGAACAAGCTACAGGACTCTCCACCATACTGCAGAGTGCTGATATATCTCCCTTCCAGCCACAGCATATTACCGGATTCGGTATCGCAGCTGCTGTCACAATAGTCCGCGTCGGTTTACTACTAGCTTTCAATCTCTACAAACCGATATGGCAATACGCCACTGCTAAGGAATTTCGCGCCTTGGCAACAGCGATTATCGTCGCGACTGTAGGACTTATTGGGCTGTCCATGCTACTAAAAATCGCTTGGATCCTTTTCTTAATCGATGGATTTTATAACTTCGCACTCATCGGGTTTACCAAATTTTCAGCGCAAATCTTCCAAAGAGACAAAGGAACGATACATAGGAGACCCCAAAGCAATAAAAGGGCAATAGGACTACACGCCGAATCACAACCGTCCATGCAAAAACCGCCAACAAAAGTCCTTATTGTTGGCGCAGGTGAAACGGGGATCGGTGTGCTCCGCGCCCTTAGAAACCACCCTGAAAAAGGCTACGTGCCAGTCGGCTTTATTGACGATGCACCACACAAGGTGGGCAGAAGTGTCGCAGGGCTTGAAGTCTTGGGGACGACCCGCGACCTAACCTATATCGCTCGCAAGCGTGAGATTGATGAGGTCGTCATCGCTATCCCTTCAGCACCAGGCGGCAAAATTCGTGATATTATCCGACAGTGTGAATACCGGGACTGTCAGTTTAAAATCGTCCCGAACATTCATGCCATCCTTGAAGGACGAGCCAGCGTCAGCCAGATTCGGGAAGTCCGATTTGAGGATCTTTTGAAACGGTCTACCTCGCAAATGGACCTCGCGGAGGTCTCTAAATATCTCTCAGGAAAACGCGTGATGGTAACGGGAGCGGGCGGCTCAATCGGATCCGAACTTTGTCGACAAGTGGCGAAGCTGGACCCCGAACTCCTCATTCTCTTCGGGCGGGGTGAAAACAGTCTCTACCATACAGATATAGAACTCCGGGAATTCGAACCATACCTTAATCGTGCTTTAGTAATTGGCGACATTCGGGATAACGCTAAAGTTTCACAAGTTACGCGCAAATACCGTCCTGATATTATTTTTCACGCTGCTGCACACAAGCATGTTAAATTCATGGAAAACCATCCCGATGAAGCCGTTAAAAACAACATACTTGGCACGCAAAACCTCATCAATACCGCGATTGAGCATGAGGTAGAGGCTTTCATACTCGTCTCATCGGATAAAGCTGTGAACCCAACGAGCGTTTACGGTGCCTCCAAACGTGTGACAGAGAAATTGGTGCAATGCAAAGCAAAGCAGAACCGCACCCGATTTATCGCAGTCCGCTTCGGAAACGTTATTGGGAGTCGGGCAAGTGTAATTCCCAATTTCAAACGGCAGATCGCTAAGGGCGGTCCCGTCACCGTCACACATCGCGAAGCGACACGCTACTTCATGACCATCCCGGAAGCAGTCCAACTCCTCATCCAAGCAGGAGCTATGGGAAACGACGGTGAAATTCTCATGTTAGACATGGGGGACCCCATTAAAATTCTTGACCTCGCCCAAGACCTCATCCGCCTTTCGGGACTTGAAGTCGACACGGACATCAAAATTGAATTTACAGGTTTAGAACCGGGCGAAAAGTTGTACGAGGAGCTCCTAACCCCTCAAGAAGGCGTTACAGCCACAAAGCACCAGCGTATTTTCGTCGCACAATTGGAGCAGATAGCAGAACGCCAACTCCTCGCCCAGATAGAAGAACTCTCACAACTCGCAGACGCATTGGATTCAGAAGGCATTGTTACTAAATTCCAAGAATTGGTCCCAACATACCAGCCGAACCGCGCCTTCCTCACTGAAGATGATGCAGATGGTGCGTCTGAGATTATCCAGTTTCCTACGGAAACGGAAACCGTCAGAGCAAGCCGCCGTTAGTCCCGAAAAATAGGATAAGCGCATGCCTCATACCAAGCGTTTAACCACAGAAATTCAAGATGATATAGAACCGAAACGTGACTGGGCGAAACGGGCGTTCGATCTTCTATTCGCTACCATTGGACTCGTGTTTCTCTCTCCCTTTTTTCTCCTGGGGAGTCTGCTCGCAAAATTGCAATCAAAAGGACCTGTATTTTACAAAGCAAAACGCGTCGGTAGGGGCGAAATCATCTTTGAAATGTATAAATTCAGGACTATGGTCGTAAACGCCGATACGCTCGGCGGTAGTTTGACAACCTATAGGGATCAACGCATTACACCGATGGGTCGGTTCTTGCGGTGGACGAAATTGGACGAACTCCCAAACTTAATCAACGTTATCAAAGGCGAAATGAGTCTTATTGGACCACGGCCGGAAGCACCCGATTACGTCAAGTACTACACGCAGACGCAGAAACGGGTCTTACAAGTAAAACCAGGGATGACGGGTCCATCACAACTCGCGAACCGCGATGAAGAGGTGAAACTCAAAGGGCACCCCGATGCAGAGCATTACTACATAACAGAGTTAATGCCAAAAAAACTTGCATTGGATCTCCACTACATTGCAACGCAGAGCATCGCTGCTGATGTCGGATGGTTGCTAAAAACCTTTTGGGTGGTTATCTTCGCGCCCCACCGCTCCAAATGATATTTTTGTTAAACCCAAGGTATGTAGCCTGCAACAATACGCAGAAATACCGGATTTAGTCTCGGAATAGACTAAATCCATACGCAAGTCGCGCGTGGACTTGCGGGACAATGTATTACATTGCAAAGACACGCAGGCGGATTTGAGGGACGCACTTCAAAGTCCAAACGCACGCTGTTCCTCCGCAAGGTATAATTAAAAAATGAGAAAGAGACGTGTTTACATTATTTTAGGAACTATCATCGCGCTGTTCTTCGTGCTGCTGTTTTTACGGTCAATGGGCAGCAACGTGTCAATAGGAGAAAAGGTCGCAGTCGTAGACATTACGGGTATTATCTCAGGCTCAGATGACACAATTAAACTAATTCACACTTACCGCGATGATCAAAGTATCAAAGCAATTGTCGTTAGAATCAACTCCCCCGGCGGCAGTGTCGCCCCGGTCCAAGAGATTTACAGCGAATTGAAGAAAATAGAGAAGCCTGTAGTCGCTTCAATGGGCGGGAGTGCGGCATCTGGCGGCTACTATGTCGCGTGCGCCGCCGACACGATCTTCGCAAACCCCGGCACCTTGACAGGTAGCATCGGCGTTATCATGCAATTCACGCAACTAAAGGGTTTATACGACAAAGTCGGCTTAGGGCATCAAGTCATTAAGAGCGGCGACTTTAAAGATACAGGTTCACCTTTCCGCGAGTTGACGGAACAGGAACGAGCCGTTCTCCAATCCACTGTGGACGATGTTTACAATCAATTTGTGGATACAATCTTTGAGGCACGGGGGAATCACTTAACGCGCGACGAAATTGTTGCACTTGCAGATGGACGCATTTTCTCTGGAAAGCAGGCGTTAGATTCAAAGTTACTGGACCAACTCGGTAATCTCCCTGATGCGATTGAAACCGCCGGAGCGTTAGCAGGTATTGAAGGCAAACCCAAGGTCGTGCGTAAGGAGAAAAAGACATCGCTCCTTGAGCAACTCGTCGGAATTAAACAGATGCCCCCTTTGGATGAAATGTTGAGCCTCCCCGGTGTCACCTTTCGTTATGAAATGCACCTTGGCAAATAGCCGTCAGTGAATAGGATCTGCAAAAGATTGTTATGATTATCAGATTTATCCTAATGATCGAAGATCTCATCATGGTAAATCACATAAATCATAAAAACCTTGGTCAAAAATGAAGGACACCTATCAAGTTAACCAACACTGGGAAAAACTTGAGAGTCGGATTGTCAAACCCCAACAGGTTGTACTTGTGATAGGGGCAACCGATGTTGGAAAATCGACCTTCTGCCGTTTTTTGGTGGATTCTGCCGTTGATCGGGGACTGAAAACCGTCTTTGTGGATACAGATGTCGGACAATCTCAAATCGGTCCTCCCACTACAATCGGTATGAAATCCTTTGATCCAGAAAGTTCCCCTGTTCAGTTCAATCGCATCGCCGACCAGTTGTATTTTGTCGGGGATTTGTCGCCACACAGGCACTCTCTTGAAGTGCTAACAGGAACGCGGTTGATGGTAGATCACGCTCGTGAAACCGAGGCTGATTTCATTATCGTCGACACGAGTGGTTACATTCACGACGCACCCGCTGTTATTCTCAAACGACACAAAATTGAACTCACCAGACCCAACCATGTGGTATGCATCGGTCGTTCCAGCGAATTGGAACAGATAACCGCATGCTACCGTCAACAGGACTGGCTCGATATTCATTATCTGCTTCCACACCGAAATGTTCGATCCAAAAGTAGCAAGGCACGCAGCCGATACCGAAAAACCCAATTTGAGGCATACTTTGGCGCTGCTTGCGAGCCAAAGCTTGCTGTTGAAAGTGGCACAACTTGTGGGTTTCCAAAGATTGCTGTTAGAAGTGGCGAAGCGTGTGAGTTTCCAGAGCCTGTTCTACAGAAATCCCAAAATAGTATCCAATCCCTACCGTTTGAACAGATTCGCGGGGAGCGCACCCCTTTCTTTATCGGACGCATCGCAAATGAGAAAGAATTGAAGATACTCTCTCGACTCGCCGAAACGCAAATTGACCACGCCGAATGGGGACATCGCACCTTGTGTCTCGTTGCGTCAGAACCGCTTTCCAAAGCAACGATTACCCACATCAAAAACTATTTAAGTTTGACGCACGTCACAACAGAAGTCCACACTTATTTTGAACGCCGCTTGATTGGCTTAATCGATACCGCCGGTAATACCTACGCCATTGGGATTATCGAGGCGGTTGATTTCCAAAAGCGAGAATTCAGTATCCGTTTTCCATTGTCAAAGGGAGACGATGCCGTGAAGCAGGCATGTGCCATTCAATTTGGCAGTTACCAATTGAGATGAAACAAATCTGTTGCGTTGCGCTCCGGTTCAGATCCAAGGGATAGACTCGGCATGGATAAAAAAACTTTCACAAAAAACCCAATCTTTACTCGATTCGTCCGGTATCACGCCCCCTACACCGGTTCCCTTCTCTTGGCAATGGCTTTCGCCTTGGTAATTGCTATGTGTGAATTAGGGGCTGTTCAGATTTTAGCCGATACAATTAATACACTTGAAATTGTCGGTGGAAACCCATTCGACGAGACTGTATCCATCCGATACTTTCAGCGCGAACGTCTGTTTGCTTTTGAAGGGTTCGAGATATTATTGGTAGATGCCGGTGATGCTCTCAAAGCCTTCCTATGGCTTCTCGGTGGGTTGCTTATCCTTGTATTCATCAAGGGGTTCTTCGTTTACGGTAACGATTACGTGATGGCGCGGGTCGGACACAAACTATCCTTCCGACTGCGGAACGCCCTTTATGAACGTATGGTCTCTGCCCCTTTAGGCATCTTACGTGAAGAACGCACTGGCGATCTCATGGCACGCGTCACAGACGATGTCCGGGTGTGGCAAAATCTCGTCGCCGCGATGGCGAACATCATCCGCGCTGTCGTTCTTGTGAGTGTCTTTGTCTCTGTGATGCTGATCACAAGTTTCAAACTCACCCTGTTCGTCCTGCTTATTCTCCCATTTCTTGCTTACTTCATCACATCTATCGGTGCCCGAATTCGGGGTGCCAGCATAGAAATTCAGCAGCAGAGTGCAAATATCTATTCGCAACTCAAAGAGACACTTGCTGGTATCAAAATCATCAAAAGTTTTACCTCTGAACACGCTGAAACCAAACGCTTCCGAGCCATCAACTGGGATCAGTACTGCTCAGCGATCCGACGCGCCCGTTTCGCCGCACTTCTCCCACCAACGATCGAATGGTTGGGTGCCCTCGGTGTGGCAACTGTTTTCGGGTTGGGCTGCTGGCAGGTCATTATAGGACAACTCTCCACAGGATGGTTTATCGGCTATGTTACAATGGTCAGCTGGATGTTCAAGCCCATTAAAACCATTGGCAGCGTCAATAGTGCCTTACAACAGTGCCTTGTCTCTGCAGAACGGATCTTTTATCTCCTCGACTTCGGACCAGAGATGCCTCAAGAGAACGACGAACGTCAGTATAATCTCCGTCCGAAATCTACGGAGGCACGCCATCATGATAATCGTGATCGCGGAACCCTCGAAGAGGATACAGCAGGCGGAATTCAACTGCAAAATATCCACGGCACTGTCACATTTCAGAACGTCTCTTTTTCCTATCCCCAACCTTTAACAACAAATTCGGGAAATCCCCACCCAAGATCGAAACCCGTCATTGACAACATAACCTTTGGAGCGAAGTCGGGAGAGGTTGTAGCACTTGTCGGACCGAGTGGCAGTGGAAAGACAACGCTCCTTAACCTACTGTTACGGTTTTATGAGGTGAGTTCCGGGAGAATCCTGATTGACAATGTCTCTATTTCCGAAGTAAATTTGGAAGTCTTGCGACAAAATATCGCGCTTGTTCCACAGGACACCTTTCTATTTGATGGCACGATTTTGGAGAACATCGGCTACGGATGCCCAGGTGCCACTGAGGAGGCGATTATTGCTGCAGCGAAAAAGGCAAACGCTCACGAGTTTATTACGAAAACCTCGCAAGGTTATAAGACCCCTATAGGTGAAGCGGGTATGAAACTCTCAGGAGGGGAACAGCAACGCTTGTCTATCGCCCGTGCCCTCTTAAAAGATGCACCGATTCTCATCTTAGATGAAGCCACATCTTCATTGGATACACACTCTGAAGCACTCATCCAAAAATCGTTGGTAAACCTGATGGAGGGGAGAACCAGTTTTATTATTGCGCACAGGCTTTCAACCGTGGTTCGGGCTGACAAAATTCTGGTTATCAAGGATGGGGAAATTCTGGAGACTGGAACACACGAAACATTGTTAGCAAGCGGAGGGTTGTATCAAAAACTCTGTGAAATGCAGCTCAGCTAATCCTAAAATTCGGAGGTGCCGACCGCTGATTGCTACTTCTATATTCCTATAGGAGCGATCTCTCTTAACTCATAACTGACGACTGGTCACTATTTCGTAGGAGCGATCTCCCGGTCGCGATTTCTTACCTTTTCGAGTATACTCTTAAATATTTACAAGATGCCCCGTAGATTATCGAAACTCTAAAAAAAAAAATGCAATTTGGGTAAACCTCTTACCCCTTGTTAACGTCACACATATTAGAAGAACGCGGTCCGTGCTATTCAATTTTTTGCAATCTCAATTTCCAATTGGTGGATGAGATCGGTAGATCGATATGACATCGACGAAATGGGTAGACGCTATGGCGAAAACAAAAAGCCTCGTGTTTAATTTCGCCCCTTTTTCGTAATAGCACCTTCAAGATCGGCTTCACGATAGACGGCTTCAGAGAGGTCAACCTCATATAGATATGCATCTTTGAAATTGGCGCCGAGTAAGACAACACCTATCAGCTTGATTTCACCGAAAATTGCCTCTCCGAGGTTCGCGTTCTCAAAACTGGTGAGTGAACCGAAGGGTCCCGACACCTCGCATCTTGGACAACCAAGGGTAGCACGACGCAGATCAGCACCTCGGAAGTTCGTCCCACAAAGCAGACTTCCGCTGAGAAACGCACCACATAGATTCGATGCTTCAAGGTTGGTATCCGTTAAATTAGAACCGACCAAATACGTCCGATGTAAAGTCGCGCCGGAAAGATTCGCGCCGGAAAGATTCGCATCGTTGAGATTCGCATCCGTTAAATCCGCGTTCTGTAGATCAGTCCCGCTCAAATTCGCTTCCGATAAATCAGCACCTATGAGCGGTTGATTCGCTAAATCTAAGTTTGCCAGATTTTCACCAGAAAGAGATTCACCGGCTTGACACTTTTTAATTATTTCATTCTGTGTGAGTTGAGCCATTAATTAACTGCCTCCAGTCTGATACTCCGTTTTAGGGGGCTGCTTGCAAGCCAATTATATTATTTAGAAGGTATACGAATAAATTATACATAGTAGCATACCATATACGCAATTAAAAGTTAAACTTTTTTTCATACTAAAGCCCCAGCGGGGCAATATGTCTATAGGGAGGTTGGAGACATGAGAGACTATTACCCGGCATACGCAATAGAATCTGAACTTTTTGCAGAGGATGAAGAGAGGGAAGAAAACCCTACAGAATCACCAAGGGATGAGACCTTTGCGTACCTACAGAAAATTGCAAAGACCCCTTTGTTGGAACCTGAGCAAGAAACCACACTCTTTGAAAAATACCGAGAAGGTTTCCAGGCGTTTACCAACCTGCTAAATCAATTCCCAGATTGGATGATAGCCTCGCTTAACATTGCTGAGAACCCTACTTCAGACAAAAACCGAAAATTAGAACCCCCACAATCAGAACACGGATTCATTATAGACCAAGTCCGCGCCGAAATCCAAGCACTTGGGGTCCTATTGGAAAAATTAGAGGCGAAGGCAAATTTATTGGAACAAACACGCTGGAAAATCTTTGAAGAAAACTTATATCTCCTACAAAAATATGTTGACCCTACTGCATCCCCCGAATTGATGCAGGTCGGAGGCCTCGGACTCTTGAAAGCTATTGACGATAGCGGCACAAAGCGGGGCACGGAATTTCGGACATACGCTCGCAAAGCGATTCGCAGCAACATCAGTACCTTTAACAAAAAAACTACGAAAGTGCGGCAACGACAGACCGAGTTCCCTTTGGCAGAAGCACATCGGATCCCTGAACTCTCTCGTATCGCAGCAGCATGTTTTGACAAAGAACAGGAGTCCTTGGCTTTTCAAGAATTCGACGTTATCCGCCACGAAGTCGAAACACTCTTGGAGGAATTACCTGCCGATATGTTAGGCGGACGGATGATGACCTGCAAGCCACATACACTCCGGTTTGTACTTGAGGACATCCGAAGGGAATTTGCACATGTCAGGTGGTTGGCGGAACAATTGGAAGCAGCCGACCAAGTCACACACGGAACGAAACTAAAAATTGTCGAAGCAAATCTGCGACTTGTCGCCAGTATTGCCAAACAACATCATTTTAGTAAAACATCCTTAACCTTCCTTGATTTGATGCAGGAAGGCAGCCTCGGATTGATGCGAGCCGTAGATAAGTTCGACCACACCCTCCGATTCCGATTCAGCACTTACGCCACTTGGTGGATTATGCAATCCATCAAACGCGCCCTCGATCAGCAAGGACAGATGATCCGGGTTCCCTGCTATATCGGCGAAGCCCGTCGCGCCATTAAGCAGGCACAATCAGATCTGACAGCCCAACTCGGACGTGAACCGACTACGACTGAAATTGCAAAAGAGGTCGAACTTACAGAAAAAAAGGTTTCCGAAATTTTCAACGCCACAAAGGATCCGGTTCCGCTCGATGCACCGATCAATGAAGACTCCCCGGACGGTTCGTTTTCCGAACTGATTCCGGATCAATCTCAAATTACACCTGAAAATTACTTGCTCGATTATGCAAAAATCGAGGTTATTACGGAGGTTCTCAACCGAACGCTCAATCCTCGTGAGACACAGGTGATTATTCTGCGATACGGTTTAATGGACGGTACCGAGTATACCTTAGCCGACATCGGAAACAAACTTCGGATTAGTCGTGAACGTGTCCGGCAGATAGAGGTTGAAGCCATTGCTAAGCTCAAACGACACGACTCAAAAACACTGCTCCAAGACTTACTTCAAGATTTCTAAAGAGGATGACTATAATATAGTGAAAATCGCGTATTTCGACTGTTTCTCAGGTATTAGCGGCGATATGACACTGGGTGCCCTCGTCGATGCTGGCGTTCCCCCCGAAATGCTTAGGGAGGGATTGTCTACGCTCAAACTCGATGCCGAGTTTAGTCTACACTTTGAAAAAGCAAAGAAACACAGCATTACCGGGACCAAAGCGATTGTGGAGGTGCACCCTGCACACACCTCACACGCAGATTCACACCATGAGCATGGGCATCACCACGAGCACGGACCCGCTCGTCATCTCTCCGATATTTTCAAATTGCTTGATGACAGCGGTTTAGACCCAGAAATTCGGGATACCGCCAAACGCGTCTTTGACAGGCTCGCCGAAGCAGAGGCGAAGGTTCACAACATGGACAAAGCCGACGTTCATCTCCACGAGGTGAGTGGCATCGATTCAATTGTGGACATCGTCGGTTCTGTCATCGGTTTGACCTATCTCGACGTTGACGCAGTTTACGCATCACCCCTTTCTCTCGGTAGGGGCTTTGTCCAATGCGCTCACGGACGCATGCCTGTTCCTGTCCCCGGCACAATGGAACTCCTAAAGGGTCTTCCGATTCATCAAACCGATATACCCAAAGAACTGGTAACGCCGACGGGTGCTGCACTCATTACAACATTATCGCAGGAATTCGGTGCCATGCCCCACATGCGATTGGATCGCGTCGGGTACGGTGCTGGCACTCGCGACCTTGAACAACGACCCAACCTCCTCCGCCTCTGTCTCGGTGAAAAGATTTCAAGTGGCGGTTTACAAACGACCCACCATCACGCCGAAACTGACAGCGTGGACATCATTGAGACCAATGTGGACGATATGTCGCCAGAGATTACGGGGTATGTCACCTCTCAGCTCTTTGAAGACGGCGCGCTTGATGTTTTTCTCACACCCATTTTCATGAAAAAGAACAGACCCGCCACACAGATAACAGTCCTCTGTCCTACGACCCATCGCGATAAACTCATCGAACGCTTGCTCACCGAAACCACGACCTTTGGCGTCAGATTCTCGTCTGCCAATCGGGTCAAACTACGGCGCAACTTCATCTACGTCAAGACGCGGTGGGGAACAGTTCGAGCGAAACGTGGGTATCTCAACGACATCCTTATTAAAACCGTTCCCGAATATGAAGATTGCAAACGGCTTGCGGAACAGAACAACGTCCCCCTCCGACAGGTCTATGCGCAGGCACTCAGTAACCTCAATCCTGTTGATACTGTAGATCGCTCTGAAACCTAAACTCACCCCTCCAATTTGTTTTCTTCCGTTTCACATACTCCAGAAAACTGGTTTTTATCTTTTTTAAGCCTTTTTGCCGAGAATCCGCCTCTATATAACCACAACAACGTCCGACGAGATGAATTTTCAAGTGAAAATGAGGTTTAAACACCTGTGATTCTTTAAATTAGCACTTGAACGAGACGTGTTGAATTCCTTGAAAGTGCATCCAAAGGTCTGTATAAGTGATTATCGGTTCTCGGTTTTTGGTTAAAAGGATGTGTGGCAGACAAAACGTTTGCAACGCCCACGCGTCCCACCGACAACTGAAAACTGACAACTGAAAACCATAACAATGAAATTTCGTGATGCTATCACCGCAGGTATTGCGCATCTTGTCCAAAATAAACTCCGCGCCGGTTTGTCTATTCTCGGTATCTTTATCGGGATTGCCAGTGTGCTGTGCATGATCGCAATCGGCGATGGTGCGAAACTTCTTATCGCCCAAGACATCGATACCCTCGGCGGCGCAAACCAAGTCCAATTCTGGACACGGACCTCTATTTGGAAACGCCGACGGTTGGTTCGACGCACCACTGAACGGTATACCCTTGAGGACGCGCTTGCGATTGAGGCAGAATGTCCGAATGTTCTATATGTCCTGCCCAAACATGAAGGCTACGAAACCTTCGTTACCAGCAGGAATGGGAACCAAGCCAGACCGCTTCTGGAAGGTGTTACGCCAGACTACGCACACGGCATGAGATGGAAGTTACAGTCTGGTAGATTCCTTTCGGAGGGGGATATTGAAGATGCCAAGCAGGTGTGTGTCCTCGGTGCCGATACCGCTACTGAACTGTTTGGAGAGGAATCCCCAATTGGACAGGAGGTAAAGGTTCGGTATCGTTGGCGGGGAGCGACAGTCAGGCTACAGGTCGTGGGGGTGATGAAACCAAAGGGCCGCAGCCTCAGTATCTGGTATTCTTTAGATGATGCCCTTTGTGTTCCCTTAACAACATACCAACAACGGATCACAGGCACCCGCTATCTCGAAGATATGGTCGTCTTTTTTGAAAAAGGGACCGATATTGATAGCATCGTTGATTCGGTTAAGCACATTCTACGTAAAAGGCACCGAGGGAAGGATGACTTTATCGGACTCTGGATAGCAAAACGGACAGCCAGGCGACTTGACCACATTGAAAAAGTGATAAAAATTACTTTAGGGAGTATTGCCAGCTTTTCGCTCTTTGTCAGTGGCATCGGCATCATGAATATATGCCTCGTCTCTGTCGGTGAAAAGACGCGAGAGATAGGCTTGCGGAAATCCGTCGGGGCGAAACGGATTCACATTTTCTGTCAGTTCTTGACGGAATCCATCTGTCTCTGTTTGTCGGGTGCGGTGCTCGGCATTGCAGGAGGCTGGATGGCAGCACACGGTATGGCGCAACTTGCTGTCCGAATTGTACAGGTTGTGCCAGAATGGCCCGTTGTGCTCTCTTTGCCGTGGATATTGACCTCCGTTATCTTCTCAGTTTTCATGGGCATCACTTTCGGGGTCTATCCAGCGATACTCGCCGCTCAGCTTTCACCGATTGAAGCACTCCGCACCGAAAGTTAAATAATGAACAGTTATAGTAAAGACTGAAAACTATTGACACAAATCGCACATCCCACACCGGTAACCTTCGTCAACAGATTCACCGAAATAATTTCGAATCACACGCATTCGGCAGGTCGTCTCTAACGCATAAACGATCATCTGATTGAGTTGGCTCTGTTTTCGGCGAACATAGTCGCCGACCTCAATCTGTTCATCTGTCAGTGTGCTGAGCATTTGACTGTCCTCAAGGAGTTCAATGAGGAGCAAATCTTCCTGCCCCCAGTACTGGATATAACCCTCGCTTTGCAACTCGGCAAGGCCTTCCATGATCTCCTTCGGGTTTTCTCCAACGGCTTCACAGAGTTCTAAAATCGTCTTTGGTTTTCCACCCCGCAATTGACCGAGTAATTCACGCTGGGTTGCTTCCATTGGTGCGCCTGCGCCAATCCAAGATCCGCGAAATCTCACAGAAAGCTGAGACGGCACGTTATACCACCGCTTCAAAAATCCGAGTTTTTCCAGATAACTGAGGCAGACGTGGATTTTTGTCCCTTTAGCACTGCTCATCCACTCCAATTCATCGTTAGAAATTGTGCGATACCTTTCGCTCCCTCTGAAATTTTCAACAACCTTTAAAAGTTTAAGCAAAAACTGCTTATCCGGTGCGCTCTCTTTGATAAACCACTCGTGTAACCCGCGGTCATCGTTACAAAAAAGTAGGATACAGAGGGCATCCTCTTCATCTCTACCCGCCCTACCCACTTCTTGACAATACTCCTCAAGCGTGCCAGTAAGCGTCCAATGCACGATGTATCGGATATCCGGTTTGTCTATACCCATACCGAAGGCGTTTGTGGCAACAACGATATCTAATCCGTTCTCACTATTATCAAAAAAGGCTTCTTGCACGCGGGTGCGTTCGTTAGGTTCAAGTCCAGCGTGATAGAAATCTGCCCGAAATCCGCGTCTTTGAAGAAAGTCCGAGACCTCCTCAGTCTCTCGCCGGCGTCCCGCATAGATGATCCCATTTTTCGGTGAAGTCTTCAGATTCCCCAGACGAATTGGCAGAAGATTTGGGTCCTGATCGGTGAGAAACCTTTCGAGGTGTTGATACTTTTCATCGTCATCTTCACTCTGTTGGACGACCAATTTCAAATTGGGGCGCTCGATCCCTTGTGTAAGGGTGCGCGGTGTTGGTATGTTCAACACGTTGAGGATATCTTCTTGAATCTCTGGGGGTGCTGTTGCGGTGAAAAGTGCGATAACGCGCGGTTGGAGAACGTCAATCGTATCTTTGAGCGATAGATAGGCAGGACGGAAATCGCGTCCCCATTGTGAGATACAATGCGCCTCATCAATGACGAATAGCGAGATGGGAAACGCATTCAAGATGTCCAAGAACCGTCGGCTCCGAAGGCGTTCTGGTGAGATGTAGAGCAGTTTTATTTCATTGCGTCTCAGACGCGCCAATTCACGCTGGTATTCTTCCCAGGTCTGCGTGCTGTTTATGAGCGCAACCGAATGAATCCCTTGCTCTCGTAAGGCATCGACCTGGTCCTTCATCAGTGAAATGAGAGGTGAGATCACGATCGTTATGCCCTCAAGCATCAACGCAGGAAGTTGATAACACAACGACTTTCCGTGTCCTGTTGGGAATACAGCAAATACGTTTTCGCCCTCTAAGATTGCCTCAACAATCTCGCGTTGCCCTTTACGGAAAAAAGTGTAACCGAAGTAGGTATCGAGTGCTACCAAAAGGGGATCTGCTGGCGATTCACAATCCTGTGTCGGAACCCTTGACACATCGGTTTCCGAGTTGAGGATAGCATCTACCTCTTTAAGCAAGTCTCGCAAATTAGACATATTTTCACTATGAAAAGAATCGGAAACGGAGGATGTGAAAAATTGCGGCGACACCATCTTTCCAACTCACTGTTTTCCCTTCATGGTAGTCTCTGCCGCGGTAGGAGATAGGCACCTCAACGATTTTACACTTTCGTCGGGCAAGTTTCGCCGTAATTTCAGGCTCAAAGCCGAACCTATCCGAATACAGCGAAATCTCCTTTAGAATTGATGTTCGGATCACCTTATAACAAGTCTCCATATCGGTAAGCCTTGTGCCATTGACGATGTTGGCAAGGGTCGTCAGAAATTGATTTGCGAGGTAACTGCGCAACAATCCCGTTTGTCGCCCCTCCAGAAACCGAGAGCCGTATACAACATCGGCTTCTCCAGTGAGGATAGGCTGAAGCAATTTAGGATAATCTTCTGGATCATACTCCAAGTCAGCATCTTGGATGAGAGTAATTTCACCCGTGATATGCTGGAATCCAGTCCGAAGAGTTGCTCCTTTTCCTTTATTCACATCGTGATAAAAGACTTTTGCGGAGATATCAGAGGTGTTTTCTGCGGAACTTTCGGATTTCGGGACTTCGCTATCGGAGATAGCATTTTCATTTGAGGGCATCTGGGGTACTGAGATATACTGACGTATCTCGTCTGAATCTGCTTGAATGGCTTCAATTTCCTTTAAAATATCGCGTGTGCCATCTGTTGAAAAATCATCAACGAGAATCAACTCTTTTTTCATACCGATTTCAACACTACCGACCTGTTGCAGGAGTTCTTTTAGACTTGCAACCTCGTTGTAAATCGGAATCACAATGGATAGTGTAGGCTCCATCTGGATGCCCCCAATGTTTTCCCTCTATAAATATATCGTCCCTACGGGACGAAAGAGGATTGGAAATCTGGTTACGGCACACGGTGTGCGCCTCCTATTTTAGTATGATACCCAATCTTTCTTTTTTATGCAAGTCTAAAAATCGAATCCTACGCATACGATAGCCGCTCAACCCTTCTTTCCAATGGTTCCATCGTCTCAAGAATACGACCCATAAGATACATCCTATCTGCAGCGTAGGCACTATTCTCCCACTGATTGACCCGTTCACTCGGATCCTGCTCCAGATCGTAGAGTTCCCCATAAGTGTGCCCACAATACCATGTCAGTTTCCGTGTATCCGTCACAATCGTTTTGAGTCGCAAGCCGCGCGGATCGTCCACACATTCAACCAATACCGAATCTCGGGTGGATGCCGTCCCACCTGTAAGCATCGGTATAACGTCCACACCATCTGTATTTGATGGGGGTGGCAAGCCGATTGCAGAGAGGACCGTCGGGACGATATCAACATGGCTGAAAAGTGCCTGTGTCCGCTGTCCAGCAGGAATCATTGCGGGGAATCGCAGCAACGTTGGCACGCGGACGAGCTGCTCATAATGGAACGGTCCCTTCATCCAGAGACCGTGATCACCGAGAAGTTCACCGTGATCGGTCGTGAAAAGCACTAACATATTCTCTGTCAGTCCGTATGTATCCAAACACTCCAGAATCCGTCCCATCTGCTGATCGATAATCTTCACCATATTGTAATAGTATGCTCTACCAAGACGGGCATCGGCTTCGGAGACCTTGCGATAATCCGCACCACCACCCTGTCCCGCGATGGCAAACGTGCCACGGATCTCCGACTTTTCAAGCTGACCATATCGTGCCTCTAAAAAGTGGGGCGGCTTGTCATCCAACTCGCCTTCGACAAAATCCGGCAGTGAGACGTGCGCTGGATCAACGCGCGCCTCGAATTCAGTTGGAACACAGTGTGGATGATGCGGATCTTGGAAACCGACCGCCAATAGGAACGGCTGAGAGGTGTCTCGGTTTGATAGGAAATCTATTGTCCGATCGGCTGTCCAGACGCTATTATGGTATTTCAGGGGTATATCCCAATCGTAAGCCTCGCCCCCGAACCCCCGTTCACTCAGGCGTGTTGCTTTGCTGTAACTCGCGAACGTTTCCGCAGAAACGCACGAACGCACCCACTCACCGTAATGTCCCGCAACGCCATAAGTCGCATGACCGAGTGCCAGTTCCACCGTCTCAAATCCATAGTAGGGACCCCGGAAATTCGGGTAACGCCTCGTATCGCCGCGGGTTTCAACTGACACTGCCGGGGATGCGCCGAAAGGTTGGAAGTGTGCCTTACCGATGTAGTGCGTGCGATAGCCGACTTCAGCAAGTCGATGTGACAGCAGGGTTTCGTCTTCAGGGACGTTCATGCCGACGTTCCACGCCCCGTGACGACTCACATATCGTCCCGAAAAAATTGAGGCGCGAGCGGGTGTGCAGACTGGATTTGCACAGTATGCCCGTTCAAAACAGACACCTTCAGCGGCGAACTGGTCCAGATGCGGTGTATCTGTAAACGCTGACCCATAGCAGCTCAAACTATCTGTCCGCTGCTGATCGGTCGTGATAATCAGGATATTCGGTTGCTGTGTGCTCATAGTGCTAAAGGTGCTACCTTTCCTATCCACAAAAGGGTTTGAGATAGGTGTAACTCTGCTCCGCTGCGTCTTCAGGCTCCATAATTTCTCGGAATGCCTGATGCACCGTCACGTATCCATCGTAACTGAGCGCTTTCAGTCCGCGAAACACCAGTGGATAATCGATGCCACCTTCGTCCTGCAAACGGATCGGATCGTGCGGGACTTCACCCTGAATCCACGTCAAAAGGCGTGTCTTTCCCTCTGGTCGGCGAATGTGATTCTGAAGATAGACATTGAAAAGATACGGTGAAAAGCGTTTGAGTGTCTCAACACCGTAATCTTGAGCACACAGGTCGAGGTTGGCAGGTTCATAGATGATCCCGAAATTTTTTCTACCCACCCGCTTCAATACATCGACTGAACCCTCTACCGTTTCAAACAGACTTTGCGTATGCGATTGATGTGCCAGACGGATACCGCGCTCAGCGGCTTCATCGGAGGCACGTTGTGCCCATGGGATGTCTGCCTCGACTTTCATCGCAATGCGGATGAGATCCGCGCCAAGAAGTTCCGTTAAATCCAGATAGGGGGTTATATTGCGGAGTCCATCCGGTCCTTGCTCGTTGTTGAGCGGAACAGGAAAATCCCCAGTGATCATTGAGACCTTCAGGTTAAGCGATGCCGCCTGTTTGCGCGCGGCGGTAATGTGCTCCAAAGGCGAGTGGATACCGACTTGGGAGGCACGCATGCAGACTGCCTCGTAGCCGAGTCCTGCTGCCAGTTCAGTCAGTTGTTCAAAGGTATGCGTGGCATCTCTTTTCGATGCCGTTTCTGCGACGCGGACGGAAAGTGAAAGTTTCATTTTTTTAACCATGTGCTTCTGGACGGCGTTTCCGTTGTCAACGCCGATCTAAAATTGTTAAGATTCTGTTTCAGGTTATGAAGGGTCTGTTAACAATTGGAATACTGCAAGGACAACGAGCACGACACAGCTTTAATCGTTTTTTTAACCATGTGCTTCTGGACGGCGTTTCCGTTGTCAACGCCGATCTAAAA